>NZ_JBEZGM010000007.1:18912-254338 GCF_040649995.1 Micromonospora sp. NPDC048835
GGGGGTTGGCTTCGGGGGGCGGGGGCCCGTGGGTCTGTGGCTGGCCCCCCGGGGGGCGGCCCCCCCCGGGGGGGGGCGCCGGGGGGCCCGCCCCCCCCCGACTCGCCGCTAGGCCAGGGTCAGGAGCGGTCCGTCCGGCCCTGCTGGTTCGGTGGCGCGAAGACGACGCGGGACCGCAACTGCCGGAACCCGGTCCGTTCCAGCTCGGCCGCCACCGCCACCCGGTGCGCGTCCACGTCGGCGATCACCTCCCGGGCACCGCCGTCGGCGAGCATCCGGACGGCCTCCGCCAGGAGGTCGGGCCGGGCCGCCTCGTCGAGCAGACCGAAGTAGGCCAGCAGCGGGTAGCAGGCGTCGCCGAACGTCCCCGCCAGCCCGACCGGCTCACCGGCCGCCACCGCGACGCGCCACCTCTCGATCGTGTCGCCGAGCCAGGCCAGCGGGTCGGTGGCGAGGTCGACGCCGCCGACCACCCGGGCGATCTCGACGCCGGTCAGCACGTCCGGCTCGGTGATTCTGGAAACCAGGGCGTTGATCTCCGCCAGGTCGGCGGGCGGGCGGAGTTCGAACCGCCCGGAGGACGCCGGCAGCGGTGTGCCCGTCCAGGAGCACCGGAGCCGCTCCCCCTGTTCGACGAGCCCGGCGAGCCGGGCCGCCTCCATGGGGGCCCGTACCACGGCAAGCACCTCGGGCCGACGTCGCCAGTGCGCCGGCAGCGCGGCGTAGTACAGACCGGGACCGCCGAGCGCCTCGTGGGCGCAGCGCAGCAGCTCGGCGCCCACCTCCGGCTCGGCGTCCAGATCGAACCGGTCCAGCCAGGGCGCACCGACGGCACCGGGTGGAAGGAGCCAGGCAGCCCGGCCCACCAACCGGCCGGCGCGCAGCGCGACCCAGGTGTTCTCGGGACGGTAGCCGCCGCCGGCTACCCCGTCCGCGTACGCGACCTGACGCAGTTGGGGCAGCGGGTCGGGCATGGAGTCGAACAGGTTTTCCTCGCCCGCGACGAGCGGACGAATGACCAGATCAGTCATGGGTTGGTCCTCCGGGAAGCGAGCGCCCCGGGTCAGATCCGCGCGGACGCCGGAGCGCGGAGGGGGCGCAGAACATCGGACATTGTTCTGACCTCCTTCCCACTCGACGGCGTGCCCGACGACCCTACGCGGGACGGCTGGCAGCCCGCAAGGGACGGTCACAGCGTCGGGTTGGTTTCCGATCCACGCTTGTGGGCACGCTGGTCGTACACCGTGATGCCGGCCAGGATCACGGCCGCGACGGCCGCCACGGCGATCGGCGGGAGCAGCACCATCGGCGGGGCAGCCACGACCAGTGCCACCGCGCCGAAGTACAGCGCCCGACAGCGCGGCGCGACCCGGCTCTCCCGCTCCAGGGTGCTCCGCCCGAGCAGGAACAGCACCGGGCCGCCGAAGACGATGACCACCAGCGCCCAGTCGATCGGCGGATGCGGATCCTCGATGATCTGTCCGAAGCCCACGGCGGTGCAGATGATGCCACCGACGATCAACAGCAGGCTGTAACTGGCCCAGCGCGACAGTTGGATCCCCTCCCCGCTCGGGGTCGCGGCGTGACCCGACCTGACGTGGTAGAAGTAGATCCGCCAGAACGAGACGACCGCCACGAACGCGGCGACGAGGACGATGGTTCCCCCCGTGGTGAAGCCCGGGAAGCTGACCGCGGCGCCGGCTTCGAGCACCACCTCGGCGAGAGCGATCATGAAGAACTGGTTGTACCGCTCGGCGAGGTGCGCCTGCGAGACCCTGACTCCCAGGGAGGTGAGCTGCGGCCCACCCATCCGGGGCAGTGGGTAGGTGGTGGCGGCGCCGATCATCTCGATGGCGAGCGCGATGGTCCAGAAGACGCCCCGACCGAGACCGCCACTGATGCCGCCGCTGATCCAGAGCACACCGGACGCCACGTGCCAGGTCAGCACCCGCAACGAGAACGTGTGCACCACGTGGCCCCGCAGGGCGAACGCCAGGAAGAGCGGTCGGCCGACCTGGATGACCACGTAGGTGCAGGCGAAGATCACGCCACGCTGCCCGAACGCCTGCGGCAGGGTGACCGCCAGCACCAGGGTGCCGAACATCGTCACCAGCAGGAATGCCTGGATTTCGGGACGGCGGGGGTCGTAGGTGCTGGACAGCAGGGCGTTGAGTGACCAGATCATCCACAACGCCGTGAAGAACAGGACGGTCTGGCCCGCCTCGGACAGCAGGGTGTGCCGGACGATGGTCAGGTCGTCCGCGACCCGCCCGGCGAGGCGGGCCAGCGCGAAGACGTAGACGATGTCGAACAGCAGTTCCAGGACGGTCGCCGAGTTCGGGCTCCTGCTGTCTCCGAGACCACGGAAGAACTCGGCGCGCCTCAGCACGGACGTCGGGACAGCTCAGCCGGCCAGGGCCGCCGGCACGGGCACCCCGTGCGGGTGACCCTGATGGCCTGCCATCGTCCCCGAGCCTCCCTCGCCTGCCCGTCCACTATCTGCGTACTTTATCCATCTTTAGCGGACCTTCGTCGCCGATGGCGGATACCGGGTCGGCGGTGCGTCGGATCATCTGTGCCGTCACCCTGCGGTACGCGCCCGGCTCGACCGGGAACAGCCACTGCCAGGCCCGGGTCAGCGGGCCGACGTTGAGCCCCAACTCGTCGAGCACCTCGTCGATGTTGTGCATCGAGAACGGGATGATGTTCGTGCCACGAGCGTGCCGTCCGTTGGTGCGCGTCGCCATCCAGAACAGCCGGGCGCGCACCTCGTCGCGCATCCGGACCTCGGTCGGCAGGGTGATCCCACCGCGCAGGTACGCGGCCGTCCAGACCGCCGCCATCTCCGCGCTCAGCGGGCTGAAGAACGACGAGTTGTAGCCGGCGAAGGTCAGGTGCGGCACGCCGATCGGCAGGATCTGCCGGTAGAGCATGAAGTTGCCGGCCTCGTCCTGGAGCCGGGCCTGCACCGCCTCGTCGAGGAACGGCACCTGCTGGCGGAAGCCGGTGCCACAGATCACCAGGTCGGCGGGGACCACCGTGCCGTCGGCCAGGCGAGCGGCCGGCCGGCCGTCGTCGACGAGCAGCTCGGTGATCACCTGATCCCGGTGCACGGTGATGCGGCCGTCGGCGACGCGCTCGAAGAACCCCTCGGTGGCGAGGCTGACGGTGCTGCGGGCGATGTCCTCGAAGCTGCCGTTGGGCACGAGACCCAGCTCGCGCAACTTGAACTGGCGGGTAGCGACCGCGCCGACGCTGTCGACCATGCGCTGGCGCAGACCGTTGCCCGGGCCGTGCAGGAACCGCTCGAAACCCTTCAGGTGCAGGTAACGGAAGAGTGCCTCACCCATCCGGGTGAGCAGCAGGTACTTGTAGTTGAGGACGCCGCCGAGCTTGCGGGGCATCTTCCAGAGCAGGTCGCGCGCCACCACGTGGGTGTGGGCGGCGACCTCGCTCACCGGGACCGCCACGTCGCAGGACGACTTGCCGTACCCCACCACGAGGACGTTCCTGCCCCGGGCCGCCTCGATGTCGTGGAACTCCCCCGTCGCCAGGACGCGCCCTCCGGCAGCGGCGAAGCTCGCGTGCCCGGCGAAGGACGGGACGAGCGGGTCGGAGAAGATGCCGTTGGCGACGATCAGGTGGTCGTACCGCTGCACCGTCAGCGGGTCCTGGGCGCCCGCCGGCCGCGAGGTGACCAGCCACCCGGTCTCGTCGTTGACGAGTTCGGCCGAGGCGACCTCGGTGGACAGGCGCAGCGAGCCGGCCAGCCCGAACTTCTCCACGTAGCTCTCCAGGTACCGCTGGACCTGCTCACCCGACGGCCACTGCGGGTAGTCGGCAGGCATCGGCAGGTCGGAGAGGTGGTAGGTGCCCTTGTTGTTCTGAGTGTGCAGGCCGGGGTAGCGCCGGGTACGACTCCACACCCCGCCGACGTCTGGCGCCTTCTCGAAGACGGTGACGTCGAACCCACTCTGCCGCAGCACCTTCGCTGCGCTCAAGCCGGCGAATCCGGCGCCGACTACGGCAATCCTCATGGTCTCCTCCACCGGGTGAACCGCCGCCGAACACCACGCCAGCGGTGGTCGCACGCTAACGAGCGATCCAGGAAGGTCGCTATCCGCGCCGCGCAGCCCCTATCCGCCGTACGCTGTCGCGCCCGTTCTGCTGTCGGGTCGACGGCACTCCGGCCCGTGTCGACCCGGTCACGCCTTAGGGTCGGCGCATCGGGACGCCCGGAGGTGTCGGATGGACGCGGTGACCGTCCGCACGGACGACGTCGACCGGGCTCGCGCCGAGGTGGGCCGGGTCTTCTGTCCGCACCGGCTCACCCCGGAGGCGGGCGTACGCAACGTCCACCTGCGGATGGCGGCCCGCCGGGCGGGCGCAGTCGGCGTCATCGACCTCGACTACGGGCAGGCGGTGCGCATCCAACCGCCCGCGCTGGAGACCTTCTACCTCGTCCAGATTCCGGCCGCCGGGAGCACGCTGGTCCGGCACGCCGGTCAGACCGTGACCTCGACCCCCGACGTCGCCTCGGTGCTGTCCCCGTACGACTCCTCGGACATGCGCTGGTCCGAGGGATCACCACACCGGATCTTCTACGCCGACCGGCGCGCCGTCGACCGGGAACTCGCCCGCCTCCTGGGCCGCCCGGTGGACGAACCGATCCGCCTCGACGCCGGCATGCTGATGACCACTCCGACCGCGCAGGCATGGGCACGCGGAGTGACGTTCCTCGCCGACGAGCTGTCGCGGCCGGCGGACGCGTCCCTGTTCGACAATCCGCAGGTCGCCGCCCGTTTCGCGGAAGGGCTGATCGGCCAACTGTTGCTCGCCCACCGGCACAGCCACTCCGACCTGCTGACGGAGCCGGCCCACCACCCCAACCCGGGGCGGCTCGTCCGGCGGGCCTGTGCCCTCATCGCCGATCACCACAGCGAGGCGCTGACCGTCGGTGACATCGCGGAGGCGCTGCGGGTGAGCGTCCGCAGCCTGCAGGACTGCTTCCGCCGCGAGCTGCGGACCACCCCGACCGCGTACCTACGGGCCTGCCGACTCGACGCGGCCCACCGCACACTCCGCTCGGCCGAGCCGGGCACATCCGTGACCACTGTCGCGCTCCAGCACGGATTCCTCCACCTCGGTCGGTTCGCGACCGAGTATCGGAGCCGGTTCGGTGAGCCGCCGTCCGCGACCCTCCGGCGCTGACGACGAAACTGTTATCCGGGTACGGCTGGCGAGTCTCCTGAGGTGAGGAGTTGGCGGGTTCCCCCGCCACCGCGGCATGGAAGAGTGCTGCGACCACACACGAGGGAGTCGAGACGATGCGCGCAACCGACCAGGGTGCAGCGGACGCCGCAAGGGGAAACCGGGGCGTCCACGCGGAGCCCCCACGCGGGGTGCTCGGCCGCCTCCCGACTGGCGCGCGGCGGCTGCTGTGGCCGCTCCTGGTGGCCGCCGTGGTCGCCGTACTGGTCAGTGGTGTCATCGTCGTGATGCAGCCGACCGGGCCGACGCCCGCCCCGGCGGCGACTCAGGCGCTCGACGCGCCGCCGTCCACCGACACGGAGCCTGGCACACCCGCCGCGACCACGCCCGGTGCCACGGCGAGCCCGACGGCGGTGCCCCCCTCGGCGACGCCGGCGGCGAAGCCGACGACCCGGCGTCCGGTCGCTCCGGCGGCGCCGGCGGTGACCTCGAAGCGCAAGGGCGTCGGGGTGTGGACCTTCGACGGTGTCAGTCAGGCGCTGAACAACTCCGGGGCGAGCTGGTACTACACCTGGGACGTGAAGCACCAGGGCGTCACCAGCCCGCAGGGCACCGAGTTCGTCCCGATGATCTGGGGGGCGAAGAGCGTCACCGCGAGCAATCTGCAACAGGCCAAGCAGAACGGCCGTTACCTGCTCGGCTTCAACGAGCCGGACCTGAAGGGTCAGGCCGAGATGACCGTCGAGCAGGCGTTGGAGCTGTGGCCGCAGTTGCAGGCCACCGGTTTGCCGCTGGGCAGCCCGGCGGTGGCCTGGGGCGGCGACCGGCCGGGCGAGTGGCTGGACCGTTTCATGGCCGGGGCGAAGCAGCGGGGCTACCGCGTCGACTTCATCGCCCTGCACTGGTATGGCGGCGACTTCACCACCGCAAACGCGGTGAACCAGCTCAGGTCGTACCTGCAGGCCGTGCACGACCGGTACGACCTGCCGGTCTGGCTCACCGAGTTCGCCCTGATCGACTTCTCCAACGGCGTCCGCTTCCCCACCCAGGCACAGCAGGCCGCGTTCCTCACCGCGGCGACGAAGATGCTGGGTGGGCTGTCCTGGCTACAGCGGTACGCGTGGTTCGGCCTGCCCGCCACCGAGAAGGACCAGACCGGGCTGTTCCAGACCGGCAGCGAGGCGACCGCCGTCGGCCGCGCCTACCAGGCAGCTCGTTGACCTACAGCACGTCGACGTGGTCCCGCCATGAGTGCTGCGGCTCGTAGCCGAGCACCCGGCGGGCCTTGTCGATGCTGAGCAGCGTCTCGTGCTCGCCCAGCTCCTTTCGGATCTCCACACCCGGGTAGACCTCGGCCATCAGGCTGGCACTGGACCGGCTCATCACGGTGTCGGCGTTGGCGATGACGAACACGTCGGCGCCGGGCTGGTCGTGGGCGAGTGCCCGCTCGACCGCCTGCGCGCCGTCGCGGGCGTCGATGTAGCCCCAGAGGTTCCACCGGCGCAAGCTCGGGTCGGCGTCGAAGGAGGGGAACGGGGCGTAGTCCTCGACGTCCATCACGTTGGAGAAGCGCAGGCCCACCATGACCAGCTCCGGGTCCCAGCGGCAGAAGTGCCGGGCCATCTCCTCCTCAAGGGCCTTGTTCAGGGAGTACGTCGACTCGGGGCGCGGGGGGTACTCCTCGTCGACCGGCGCGTACGGCGGCGGGGTGTCGAACGGCAGCCCGAGCACCGTCTCGCTGGACGCCCAGACGACCCGTTTGATGCCGGCCGCCCGGGCGGCCGCGAACACGTTGTACGTGGCGGCGGAGTTGTTGGCGAACGTGGTCGCGTTCGGCATCAGCCCGGGGGCCGGGACCGCCGCCAGGTGCACGACCGCGTCGACGCCGCCCGCGTGCTCGTCGGCACCCCCGGTGAACGCTTCCACGACCTGCCCGTAGTCGGTCAGGTCGACGAGCAGGAACTCGCCGTCCACGTCGCGGGGGTCGCGGCCACCGGCGCGGTCCACCGCCAGCACGTCGACGCCCACGGCGCGCAGGTGGGTGACGACGGCGCGGCCGAGCTTGCCGGTGGCGCCGGTGACGACGACACGCCTGGGCAGTGCAGAGTTGCTCATGACGCCATCCTCTCCGGCCGTCGTTCGGTGCCTGCGGTCGGGTGTGTCCCGGCTCATCCCCGGGCGGCGGTGCTGCCAGGTGCGTAACGTGCAGGGGTAAACGTTGTCGCGACGAGGAGACCTCATGTCCAAGCCACCGCTCCCCGAGGCCGCGGTCGAGATGCTGCGCAAGCCGAACCCGGCAGTGATGACCACGCTTCGCAATGGTGGTCAACCGGTGTCCGCCGCCACCTGGTACCTGTGGGAGGACGGCCGGATCCTGGTGAACATGGACGAGAGCCGCCGCCGGTTGGAGCACGTCCGCAACGACCCCCGGGTGTCGCTCACCGTGCTCGACGAGGCCGGCTGGTACACCCACGTCAGCATCATCGGGCACGTCGTCGAGCTGCGCGCCGACGAGGGCCTGGCGGACATCGACAGGTTGTCGAAGCACTACACGGGCAACGCGTACCCACGCCGGGAACGCGCCCGGGTCAGCGCACTGATCGAGGTCGACCGCTGGCACGGGTGGGGCGAGCAGAAGGACAACAACCAGGTCGGCTGACGTCCGCCACCCGCCCTGTCGCCGTTGACCGCAGCCGTCAGCGGCGACAGGGCACCGGCGGTCAGGGGGTCGACGTCACGGCGGAGCGGGTGCGGGTGCGGGTCACCAGATAGCCGAAGGCCGCCGCGGTGAAGAACATGACGATGCCGTAGACGGCCCCCGGGATCGCCATCTGGGTGCTGTCGAGCAACGCCGGGCTGAGCGCGATGGTGATGGCCAGGGTGCTGTTGTGGATGCCGATCTCGAACCCGGCGGCAGTCGCGGCGCTCCGGTCGACACCGGCGAGGCGTGGCACCCCGTACCCGATGGCGAGGCTGAGCAGGTTGAAGGCGAGCACGGCGAGGCCGACCGAGACGAAGTAGTCGGCGATGTTCTCCCGCTCGCCGAGCACCGCGCCGGCGATGACGGCGACGAGCACGACGACGGAGAGGATCCGCACCGGGCGGTTGAGTCGTTCGGCCACGTGCGGCGCCCGCGCCCGGATGAGCATGCCGATCGCGACCGGGACCAGCACGATGGCGAAGACCTGGAGCACCTTGTCGAACTGCAGGCCGATGCTCCTCCCTTCCGGCAGGAAGTACGCCGCGGAGAGGTTGACCAGGATCGGCAGGGTGAAGACGGCGAGCACCGAGTTGATGGCGGTCAGGGTGATGTTCAGGGCGACGTGCCCGCCGAACAGGTGGCTGTAGAGGTTGGCGGTGGTACCGCCGGGTGAGGCGGCCAGCAGCATCATGCCGACGGCCAGCTCGGGTGCGAGGTCGAACGCGAGGACGAGGCAGAAGCAGAGCGCCGGCAGCACCAGCACCTGACACACGAGTGCGATGACGGCGGCTCGTGGATGGTTCGCCACCCGGCGAAAGTCCGCCATGGTCAGTCCGAGACCGAGACCGAGCATGATGATGCCGAGGGCGACGGGTAGTCCGATCAGAGTCACGGCTGAGTCCATGGCACAACATCGTTACCACCCGGTAACGCCGTCACAATCCCCCATGTGGCTGGCGGCTCTTGACCCCGGACGGTGATCGGCTTAACTTCATCAATCAGATAAGTCTCTTTACTAATTCTGCTTGATGTCTCGTGGGAGTGTGCCGATGCGACCATTCCGCCACCGCCGTCTCACCGCCGTCGCCGCCCTGGCGACCCTGCTCGTCACCGCCGCCCCACCGACCGCCGCGAACGCGGGCGGCAAAGCCGACCGCGCCGGCTACCACCGGGTCGGCTACTTCACCCAGTGGGGCATCTACGGCCGGGCCTTCCCGGTCAAGAAGCTCGACACGTCCGGGGCGGCGAGCCGCCTCACCCACCTCAACTACGCCTTCGGCAACGTCAGCGAGGACGGCCGTTGCTACCTGGACGGCGGGCCGGGTGAGGGCGACGCCTGGGCCGACTACCAACGCCCCGTCCCGGCCGAGGAGAGCGTCGACGGTGTCGCCGACGCCCCGGGCCAGGCGCTCAACGGCAACTTCAACCAGCTCGCCAAGCTCAAGGCCAGGCACCCCAAACTGGAGGTGCTGATCTCGCTCGGTGGCTGGAGCTGGTCGACGTACTTCTCGAACGCGGCCCGCACCGACGCCTCCCGCAAGGCGTTCGTCACGTCCTGCATCGACCTCTACCTCAAGGGCAACCTGCCCGGCAGCACCCCGGGTGCCGGCGCTGGCGTCTTCGACGGCATCGACCTCGACTGGGAGTGGCCCGGCTCGGAGGGTGAGCCCGGCAACGTGATCCGCCCGGAGGACCGGGAGAACTTCACCAAGCTGCTCGCCGAGTTCCGCCGGCAGCTCGACGCGTACGGGCGCACGACCCGCGCGCACCACCCGCTGACCGCGTTCCTGCCGGCCAGCCCGGCCACCATGGACGCCGGCTACGAGGGTCGCAAGATCTTCAAGTACCTGGACTTCGCCACCGTGCAGGGGTACGACTTCCACGGCGGCTGGGACGCCCGGGCCAACCAGCAGTCGGCGCTCCGCGTCCCAGCGGGTGCCCCGGACAACCCGGACTTCTCCGTCGAGGTGGCCGTCGACGGGTGGATCGCCCGGGGCGCGCCACGGAACAAGCTCGTGCTCGGCATCCCCTACTACGGTCGCGGCTGGACCGGCATCACCGGCGGCGGCAACGGCCTGTTCCAACCGGCCACCGCGCCCGCGCCGGCCACCTTCGAGGCCGGGTACGAGGACTACAAGAACCTCAAGACCCTAACCGGCAACGGTTACACCGTGCACCGCGACCTGCGCGCCGGGCACGCCTGGCTCTTCGACGGTACGACGTTGTGGACGTACGACGACCCGGCTGTCGTGCTGCAGAAGACGCTCTACATCCGACGCGCCGGCCTGGGCGGCGCCATGATCTGGTCGCTCGACGGCGACGACGACAACGCCACCCTGACCAAGACGATCGGCCTCGGCCTGACGACCTTCTAGCCGTACGTCTGCACCTGGCTCGTCGCCGGCCGACCACTCGGCCGGCGGCGGGCCAACTACCTCTGCGGCGGTGTCACCGCGTGCACCGCGGCCTCGATGAGCGCGGTCACCTGGGCCATGTCCCGGGCCTGGTGGACGTCCACCTCGGCCGACCAGCCGTCGGGCCGGGTGAGCCGCACCGTCACGTCGTCGCGGCGGTGGGTCAGCCAGCCGGCGACCGCCTGCACCAGCACCATTGTGGTGCCCGCGTCGCCGGCCGCCACCCGCAGGACGCTCGGGTGGTCCGCCGACGGCCCGCCCGGGGGCGTCGAGGTCACCCCCTCGCGCAGCCGCTCCTCAGCGCGCAGCCAGGACGCCAGCGAACGCTGAGCATCGGCGGACGGACGATCCGGATGGACCGAGAGCGTGATCATCTCCGGCACGTCTCCCCCTCCCAGACGACGACGAACCCAGATGACCATCCTGCCAGTCCGCGTCGGAACCGGCACGCCGTGTAGTCAAGAATGTCGATCACCCCTTGACCGTCGTATCGCCGGTTCATAGGCTCCGGCCACTGCGAGGTTGTTCCCGAGAAGGGCAAACGACTGATGGCCCCATCGATACGTCGGATCCGAATGGTCCCCGCCAGGCGGCTGGCGAGCGCCGCCACGATCGCGCTCCTGCTCGGCACGGCCCCCCTGCTCGGCGGCACACCGGCCGCGACCGCCGCGCCACCCCTCCGGTGCAGCGACGACCCGACCGCCCGGTTGGGCAGCGTTCCCACCCCGGAGAACGTGCTCGGTTTCCCGCTCGGCACGGGGCAGGAGCGGGTCGTCACCAACGACGAGATCCGGACCTACCTCGGGGCCGTCGATCGCGCCTCCAACCGGGTCGTCACCGGTGCGCTGACCACGAGTGTGCTCGGCCAGCCGCTGCCGTACGCGGTGGTGTCCAACGAGCGCCACGTGCGGCCCGCCGCGCTACGCCAGATCGCCGACGACGTCCGGGACCTGCGCGACCCGCGCCGGACCAGTGCGCGAACGGCCGCCCGGACGGCCAAGGACAGCCCGGCCATCGTCTGGGTCACCGCCAACGTGCACGGCGGCGAGAAGAGCGGCGCCGACGCGGCGCTCAAGACGTTGTACGAGTTGGCGGCGGGCCTGTCCTGCGCGGTCGCCGAGCGCAACGACAACCTGGTCACCATCATCGTCCCCACCCAGAACCCGGACGGCCGCGACGCGACCCGGCGACAGAACGAGTTCGGCTTCGACCTGAACCGGGACTGGTTCGCCCGCACCCAGCAGGAGACCGACGGCAAGCTCGAACTGCTGCGGCGCTACCCGCCGCAGGTCTTCGTCGACGCGCACGAGATGGGTGGCCGGCAGTACTTCTTCCCACCGAACGCCGACCCGATCCACCACGAGATCGCCGGCGAGGCGGTGGACTGGATCAACCGGATCGGCGAGGCCAACAAGGCCGGCTTCGGCTTCAACGGGGCCTGCGACGACACCGTCACCACCGAGTGCTACTTCAACTACGACACGTACGACATGTTCTTCATGGGCTACGGCGACACGGTGCCGACCACCGGCTTCGGCGCGGCCGGCATGACGTACGAGAAGGGCAGCGCGTCGGCCGTGGCCGACCGGGTCCAGCAGCAGTTCCACACCCAGTGGTCGACGCTCGGGTGGGCCGCCGCGAACAAGCGCGAGGTGTTGGACGGCTACTACGACATCTGGACCGACGCGCTCGCCCAGGGCCGGGCGGGCACCCTGGAGCCGAACGAGGTGGTGCAGCCCACGAACGAGGTGCAGTTCCCGGTGCCGGACCTCACCATCCGCTCGTACTTCCTGCTGCCCGACCGGCAACTCGCCGACGTCCGCCAACTCGTCGAGCGGCTACGCCGGATGGACGTCGAGGTGTACGAGGTGCAGAAGGCCACCCGGGTGCCCACCGCGCGGGTCTTCGGCGGGCGCAGCGCCACGAACGTGACAGTGCCCAAGGGCGCGTACTGGATCCCGATGGACCAGCCGCAGAAGCACTGGATCCAGGCCATCATGGGCGAGGATCCGTACGTCCCGTTCCCGTACTTCTACGACGTGTCGTCCTGGAGCAATCCGCTGCTCATGGGCATCAACACCATCTACACCGGAGACACCGTCCGGCCGAGGGCCGAGCTGGTCCGCACAGTCTCCGGTGGTCGCACCGGCGCGGCCTGGCCGTGGGGGTCGTACACCTACCCGCTCGACTCGGCCGCCGCCGCGGAGCTGACCTTCACCCTGCTCGGCCGGGGCGTTCCCCTGGTCCGCGACCGCACGACCAGCAGGGTGGCCATCCCGACCGCCGCGGTGAACCGGACCGTGGACGAGCTGGCCAAGCGGCTCGGCGTCACCCTCACCCCGGGCGGTCGACCCGCCGGCACCCGACTCGACCTGCCCGACGTGGGGCTGTTCCAGGGCGCCGGCATCTCCACCACGTCCGGCTCGCACGGCGAGGCCCGCTACGTGCTCGGCAAGCGGTGGGGCCTCGACCTCACGCCGGTCACCACGGCCGACATCAACGACAACACCGAGGCGTTCACCGGGCGTACGGTGCTGCTGGTGCCGGACGGTAGCAGCGCCACCGGCGGTCTGACCGCCGCCGGGCAGGCCAACCTGCGCGACTGGGTCGGCCGGGGCCACACCTACCTCGGGCTGCGCAACGAGGGCACCCGGCTGGCCCGGGCCGCCGGGCTCACCTCGACCACGGAGAAGACCAAGCCGGCGGACTACCTCGTCATCGGCTCGCACCTGCGCGTCGACGTCGACCAGGACAGCCCGGTGGCGCTTGGTCGCCCGGCGGAGGATTTCGAGTTCAACAACAGCGACCCGATTCTCACCCCGAGCAGCACCGGGACGAACGTGCTCAGCTACCCGACGGGTGACACCTTCTGGGCCAACGGGTACACCGTCGGGGCGGACACGCTCAAGGGCACGGCAGCCGTCGTCGACGAGCCGACCGGTGCCGGCCGGGCGGTGCTGTTCGCGTTCAATCCGCTCTTCCGCGCGTACAACGAAAATGGTCTGCACCTGGTCGCCAACACGCTGCTCTACCCGGCGGCCGCCGCGTCGGACGCCCGGCGGCCGGCCGGCGTCGACGCGGCGCGCGCCAGCGCCGCCGCCGCGCCGGTGACACCGGACCTGGGCGGCGGGTGGCGGCCGATCACCATCCGGGTGGCGGCGGCGGACCTGCCGCGCACCCAGGCCGTCGTCGAACGCTTCACCACCGACGCGCAGACGTCCGAGAAGAACGGTTCGGCGTACGTCGTGATCCCGAACCCGCAAGGGCTCCAGGCGGACGAGCACCCGTTCGCGAGGGAGCTGGTACGCGCCCTGCGCGACGCGAAGGTGCCGCTGCAATCGGTGGTGAGCTGACCAACCCCGCACAGCGAAGCGCCCGTCCCCGTGTGGGGCGGGCGCTTCCGTGCGTGCTGGGGGCTATGACCGCCGGGCTACCTCGGTGACGAACGCCCGCCAGGCCACCGGCCCGAAGACCAGCGCCGGCCCTTCGGGGTCCTTCGAGTCCCGCACGCCCACGATGCCGGGGGGATTGTCCGCGACCTCGACGCAGTTGCCGCCAGCGGATCTTGCCGCACGGGGGCGACCCGCCTGCCGAACCGGCTCAGGCTTTGTGGGCGACGCCGCTGTAGCCGGTGCGGGCGACCTGCGGGTCGTCGGTGGCCGGCGGCTCCGCGTGCGGCCACATGTTGACCAGCCCGGGCGGCTCCAGGACGAAGTCGCCGAAGAACCGGGAGATGTCGGCGTGACTGCGCGGCACGAAGGGGCTGTTCGCCCGGGCGTAGATCGCGGAGATCCGGGCCATCAGGTCGGGGTGCACGTCGGTGCTGGCGTGCGACAGCGCCAGGTAGCTGCCGGGGGCGAGCGCGTCGCGGTAGGTGGCGACGATCCGCTGCGGGTCCTGCTCGTCGGGCACCAGGTGCAGCACGAACATCATCAGGACCGCTACCGGGCTCCCGAGGTCGATGGCGGCGCTGATGTCCGGGTGGCCGAGCACCTGCTCGGGGTCGCGCAGGTCGGCCTGGACCACCGACACCGACGTCGAGTCGGCGAGCAGGGCACGGCCGTGGGCGCAGACCACCGGATCGTTGTCGACGTAGACGACCCGCACGTCCGGGTCGATGCGGTGCGCGATCTCGTGGACGTTGTCGCGGGTCGGCAGCCCGGAACCGAGGTCGATGATCTGCCGGATGCCCCGCTCCTGCACGAGGTGCCGGACCGTCCGGGCGATCAGGTCACGGCCCTGCCGGGCGGCCTCGGGCATCCACGGCGCCACCTGCAACACCATCTGGGCGGCGGCCCGGTCGGCGGCGAAGTTGTCCTTGCCGCCGAGGTAGTAGTCGAACATCCGCGCCGCGTTCGGCGTGTCAGGTTGCAGGGCAACCTCGGGCTGCGACTGCGTCATGATCGGCCACCTCTCACCCGTCTACCCGGTCCCGCAGCATAGCGCCCACGATGATCGGCTGATGGCCACCACCATCGGGTGTAGACGGTCGACTCCGTGGTCGACCCCGACCGCCGGCCCGGCGACGGTTGGCCTGACCGTCAGCGCCGGGCAGCCATCGTACCGTTCGTCAGGTGGGTTGACCAGGCGGCCGGCTGGCCCGACGAACGAGCCAGCCGGCCGTGGCGTCACCCGGTGGCGCAGACGGTGCCGTTGAGGGTGAACGCCGTGGGCAGCACATTGGGTCCGCCGTACGCGCCGACGAATCCCGCGCTCACGGTGCCGCCGGCGGCGATCTGCCGGTTGTCGGTGGTGGGCGTGACCCGCACCGCGGTGCCGACCTGCTCCCAGGTGGCGCTCCAACCGCTGCTCACCTGCTGCCAGCCGGTGGGCCAGGTCCAGCCGAGCGTCCAACCGTTGATCGGGCTGGACCCGTTGTTGATGATCTCGACGCCACCGATGTAACCGTTGCCCCAGTCGTTGCTCGTGGTGAAGCGGACGGTGCACGTACTGACGGCGGGGCTGCCGGTGGCGAAGGTGAGCGGCGGTGAGGCCCAGGAGACCCGCCCGGCGGTGTCGCGGGCCAGCACGTTGACGGTGTACCTGCTGCCCGGCAGGAGGTTGTCGACGGTGAACGAGGTGGTCGTCGTCTCGCCGACCTGCTCGCTGACCGCGCCGTTCTGCCGGTGCACCTCGTACTTGGCGATCGGGCTGGCGCCCGGGGTGGCCGCCGGCCAGGTGATCGTCGCGGCGCGGTCGGTGACGCCACTCGCGGTCGGCTGGCCGGGTGCCGTCGGCCGTCCGGCGGTGGTGCCGGCCGCACGCAGCACGAGCGTGGTCAACGAGTACGCCGGCAGCGTCCGGCTGGTCGCCGAGCCGGACTGGCTGGTGGCGATGCCGGTGGCGCCGTTGGTGAGGGTGGAGACCGTCGGCGCGCCGGCCGACGGGGTGAACCCGGCGTAGTCGATGGTGACCTGGTGGTCGTTGTCCGGGTCCTTGTTCACCAGCAGCACGGCGAGGTCCCCGTTGCTGCGGCGGACGGCGTGGGCGGTGACCAGTGGCTCGTCGGTGCCGGCGCGGACGAACTGGTCGCCGGTCTTCGCGAAGAGCTTCATCATGCTCAGCCCGTGGTACGGCGCGAACGGTGTGTTGAGCGGCGGCTGGCAGACGGCGCCGTCCTCGGTGCAGGCGCCGCTGGAGAGCATCCCGAAGTCGCCGTAGTCGGTCTGGCCGGCCACCTGCGTCACGGTGCCCATCCCGTTGTGCACGTTCCACCACTGGACGGTGAAGACCCCGCTCTCCAGCAACCCGCTGTAGACGTCGGCCAGGAAGAGCGCGGCCGGCTGGGTGGTGCGGCCGGCGTCCACGTTCAGCTCGGTGAAGCTGATTCCGATGCGGTCGGCGTTCGCACCGGCGTACCGGGTGAGCTGCTGCCGCAGCAGGTAGGTGGCGTCGGGGAGGTGGTTGACGCGGGCCAGCGACTCGGCGGCGGTGCCGCCCGGGTACCAGTGCACGTCCACGAAGTCGATCTTCGGGCCGGCGATGGAGAGCACTGTCTGGTTCCACGGGCCCGGGTCACTGCCGGCGGTGATGCCGTCCGGCCAGTTGCCCGGCATGGTCAGCACCGCCCCGACCTTGATGGTCGGGTCGACCGCCTTCATCGCTTCGGCGTACTCGACGACGAGCCTCGCGTACTGTGTCGCGCTCTTGTCCGGGTGGTCGTCCGCCTCCCAGGCGGACCCGTAGTGACCGTTGCCGTAGTTCTCGTTGCCCACGGTCCAGTAACGCGCGCCGTAGCCCTTTGTGACGTTGGCGTACCGCACCCAGTCGGCGGCTTCCGCAGGGGTGCCGGTGCCGTAGTTGGCGATGATCATCGGTTGCGCGCCGACGCGCCGGACCGACGCCATGAAGGTGTCGAAGTCGGTCCCCGGCGCGACGTAACCGCCGGGCGCGGTGTGGTCCTTCCAGTGGTAGATGTCGGCGTACGAGCCGCCGGGGTAGCGCATCATCTGCACACCGGCATCTCTGAGCAGGTCCGACGTCTCAGCGGTGCCGAGGTTCGAGTCCCAGATGGCGTGGTTGACGCCGAGCGCGGTGTCCGGCACGGTCGCCAGACCCGCTCGGGTGTTGACGGTCACGGTGACCGGGTCGGCCGCCGCGCTCGCGGTTGGTGGGTTGACGCTCGCGAACGCGCCTGCGGCGAGCAGCAGGCCCGTCAGGAGCGCCGCGCGGGTCTTCGGTGTACGCATGGGCGGGGTTCCTTCACGCAGATGAGCCGCCCGTTCGGCCAGGGTGCGACGCGGTGACGGGCGATCTCGTGGACAGGTCCGTCGCTCGTGTCACCCGTCCCCCGGAGATCGCATCTGGATCCCGGCTGCCCAGTGGACGGACGTCAGCCCCGCGCGCGGCTGTTCATCGACGTACCACAATGGCACTGTCGGTTCGACATTCTCAAGGTGCGTCAGACGTCGTCTTCGCCGCGCTCGTCGCGCCCGGGACGACTCCCTCGCACCCGGTCGGCGGCCAGCAGGGTGATGACGGCGGCGGCCAGTTGCAGCACGCCGACGAGCAGATCGACCACGCCGGAAAGGGCAGTGGCGTCTGGCAGATGGGTCATGAGACGGCCTCCGGGTTCGTGCCCACCGTCCGCTTTCTGCGGAAGGCCCTCCCCCGGGCCCAGCGGTGACCGCTCGAGCGCCGCCCTCATAGTGGCACACGGGATCGACAGACGTCATCCCGCGACAACTTGACGAACGGCATGTTATCGCTCACAGTCGATGCGAGGCGATCAGCGTCAGTGGCTCACCGCGCGCCTTCGGGGCCGCCGGGTTGCCGCCGGGTCCCCGGCTCACGACAAGAGGAACCGCCAATGAGATCACGGATCGCACTGCTGGCCGCCGCGTTGGCGACGGCCCTGGCGACGACGACGGCCGTGGTCACGGCCGCCACCCCGGCGTCGGCCGCGACGCTCACCCAGGTGACCACCTTCGGCACCAACCCCACGAACCTCCAGATGCACCTGTACGTCCCGGACCGGGTCGCGGCCCAGCCGGCCCTGCTCCTGGCCCTGCACTACTGCACCGGCAGCGGTCCGGCGGTGCACAGCGGTTTCGGGCTCAGCACCCTCGCCGACCGCTACGGCTTCATCGTGATCTACCCGTCGGTGACCCGGAGCAGCAAGTGCTGGGACGTCTCGTCACCGCAGGCCCTGCGGCGTGACGGTGGCAGCGACCCGATCGGCCTGAAGTCCATGGTCGACTACGTCCGCAGCCGCTACCCGGTCGACGCCAACCGGATCGGCGTCGGCGGGTTCTCCTCCGGCGCCATGATGACGAACGTCATGGTGGGCCTGTACCCGGACCTCTTCAACGCCGGGTTCAGCTCCTCCGGGGTGCCGTTCGGGTGCTTCGCCACCACCAACGGCGCGGAGTGGAACAGCGAGTGTTCCGGCGGACGCATCGTCAGGACCGCGCAGCAGTGGGGTGACCTGGTCCGCAACGCCTACCCGGGCTACACCGGAAAGCGTCCCCGGTTCCAGATCTGGCACGGCACCACGGACACCACCCTGAGCTACGTCAACTTCGGCGAGCAGATCAAGCAGTGGACGAACGTGCAGGGCGTGTCGCAGACCCCCAGCTTCACCGACTCCCCGCAGACCAGCGCCACCCGTACCCGCTACGGGGGCACCGGCGGCACGGCGCCCGTCGAAGCGATCAGCTTCCAGGGGTACGGCCACTCGATCCCGTTCGACGCCGCCCAGGCCGTCCGGTTCCTCGGCTTCGACAGCACGGGCCCCACCACGCCGCCACCCGGCAGCGCCGCAGGACCGCTGCGCAACACCGCCGCCAACCGCTGCCTGGACGTGCCGTCGCGGTCACAGACCAACGGCACCCAGGTGACACTGTGGGACTGCAACGGCGGCACCAACCAGCAGTGGACGGCGACGACCGCGAAACAACTCCAGGTGTACGGGACGAAGTGCCTGGACGCCGAGGGCGCCGGAACCGCACCGGGCACCCGGGTGATCATCTGGGACTGCAACGGAGGCATCAACCAGCAGTGGAACGTCAACGCCGATGGGACGGTCACCGGCGTGCAGTCCGGGCTGTGCCTCACGCCCACCGCGGCCGGAACCGCGAACGGCACCCCTGCGGTCCTGTCGAGCTGCAACGGCACGAACAGCCAGCGGTGGACCCGAAGCTGACGGGGTGACCGACGGCGGGCGCCGGCTCAGCCGGCTGGCGTCCCGCTGCTCGGGCCCGGACTCCGAACAGCGGGACGCGACCCGGCGGCCGGGGCCGACGGTTGTCGTCAGGGCGGCCCGGGTGTGAGCCCTCGCTCAGCGGCGTGTGCTGGGCAGACGAGTGGACCGGTGTCGTCGCACGACTGTGCCGTCGCTGCGACGCCCTGGGGCTCCGATGGCCGTTCATGCCTCGGCCGCGCGGCGTGCGGGTCGCCCGGTGGTGGTCTCGGGCCGTCTCGCGCCGGCCACGTGCCACCCGCCCCACGCCACGATCGTCGTTCGCCGCGACCCGGCTCGGTGTGACAGCTCCGTCACCACGGCCCGAGGTCGTAGGAGTAACGACGACTGTCCGTCACGTTAGCGTTAACAGTAAGCGATTGTCCATAGACAACAGTCGTCGTTCACAGCTCAGGACGGTTCGTGTGGACGCTCGCCGGGCGCGGGAGGGGTCACGGCCGTGGTGGTGCGGCGCTGTCGCGGACGATGAGCTCGGTGGCCAGCTCGACCCGTGGGCTCTCGGTCCGCTCGCCGCCGGCGAGGCGCAGCACGGTACGCGCGGCAAGCATGCCCATCTCGGCCAGGGGTTGACGGACCGTGGTCAGCGGTGGGGAGCACCACCGCACCTCCGGCAGGTCGTCGAAGCCGACAACGCTGACGTCGTCGGGCACGCGTAGGCCCCGTTTGCGGACCGCCTCGTAGACGCCGAGGGCCATCTGGTCGCTCGAGGCGCAGATGGCGGTGGGTGGGTCGGGCAGGGCCAGCAGCTGCGTACCCGCGGTGAATCCGGATTCGTGGTAGAAGTTTCCGGGGCGGATCAGGGCGTCGTCGACGGGGATTCCGGCGGCGCCGAGGGCGGCGCGGTAGCCGTCCATCCGGGCCCGGCTGCACATCAGGTGCGACGGGCCGGCGATGAAGCCGATGCGGCGGTGGCCGAGGCTGAGCAGGTACTGGTTGGCGCTGAGGCTGCCCGCCCAGTTGGTGGCGCCGATGGTGGGTGACTCCTGCGGGTCGACCCCGGCCGGGTCGATGATGACGACAGGTAGGTGCAGCCGGCGCAGCTCGGCCTGCAACGGTGGGTTCACCATCGAGGTGACGAAGATGATCCCCTCGGTGGAGCGCGTACGCATGTTGTCGAGCCACTGCTTGGCCGAGGAGATGCGCCAGTGGATGGCCGACACGACGGTGCCGACGCCGCTGGTCCGGCCGACGTCCTCCACCCCGCGGATGATCTCGACGGCCCACGGGCTGTCCAGGTCGTTGAAGACCAGGTCGATGAGGGCGGCGTCGGTGCGCCGGGTCGCTGACCGGCGGCGGTAGCCGTGCCGGTTGAGCAGCGCCTCGACACGTTCCCGGGTGTCCGGTGCGACGTCGGAACGGCCGTTGATGACCCGGGAGACGGTGGGCACGGAGACTCCGGCCAACCGCGCGATCATGGCGATGGTGACGTTGCGGCCGTTCTCCGTGCCCACGGTCTCCCCTGTCATCCCTTGACGCTGCCGGTGAGACCGCCGATGAGTTGCCGTTCGGCCACCGCGTAGAAGCCCAGGGCCGGCAGCATGGACAGCACCACGTAGGCGAGCACCCGTGCGCTGTCGGCGGTGTACTGGCCCTGGAACGCCTGGACCCCGACGGGCAGCGTCCACCAGCTCTGGTCGGTGAAGACCACCAACGGCAGCATGAAGTTGTTCCAACTGGTAACGACCGCCAGCACCGAGACGGTGGCCAGGGCCGGGCGGGCCATCGGCAGCAGCACCCGCCAGAAGAAGCCGAAGGGGCCGCAGCCGTCGAGGACGGCGGCCTCCTCGACCTCGGCCGGGATGGTGCGGAAGAACTGGCGCAGGATGATGATGGTGATCGGCAGCCCAAAGGCCGCCTGCGGCAGGATGACGCCGAGCGGGTTGTCCAGCAGGCCCAGCCCACGCAGCAGGACGAACAGCGGCAGGATCGCCACCGCGAACGGGAACATCAGGCCGATCGCGAACAGGGTCACCAGGAACTCGCGGCCCCGGAAGGCGTATCGGGCGAAGACGAACGCCGCCAGCGCCGCCGCGCCGACCACGATGAGGGTGCTTGTCGCGGCGATGAGGAGGCTGTTGCCGAGCTGCCGCCAGAACACCCCGGAGGCCAGGATGTCGGTGTAGTTCGACGGCACCCAGGGGTCGGGCATGCCCAGCGGGTTGGTGGAGAGCTGGCCGTTGTCCTTGAACCCGCCGAGCACGCCGAACCAGACGGGTACGACGATGAGCGCTCCGACCACGACGCAGACGAGGTGCAGCACGAGGCCGCGGGTCGGCCGGGCGCGGTTCACCGTGCCGGTCATAGCTGGCCTCCCTGGTTGGTGATCGCGCCGGCGGTGTCCCGACGAAGGACGATGCGCTGGTAGAGGAGGGCGAAGACGAGACTCAGCAGGAACATCACGATGCTGATCGCGCTGGCGTAACCGACCTCGAACCGGCGGAAGCCGTACTCGTACATCGTCACGGCCATGGTCTCCGAGGAGTGGATCGGCCCGCCGCCGGTGAGCACCCAGACCATGTCGAACAGTTGGATGGTGCCGATCACCGACAGGAACACGCTGATCCGGATCGTCGGCCCCAGCAGCGGCAGGGTGACGTGCCGGAACGCCTGCCAGGCGCTGGCGCCGTCGGTGACCGCCGCCTCCGACAGCTCCCTGGGAATGCCCTGCCTGGCGGCGAGGAAGAGCATCATGTAGAGGCCGAAGTACTTCCAGGACACCACGAGGAAGACGGCGTACAGCACGGTGTCCGGGTCGGCGAAGACCGCGCCGGCGTCGGCGCTCAACCACGTCGCGATCGCGTCGCCGAAACCCCGGTTCGGCGAGAGGACCAGGGTGAACAGGACCGCCGTGGTGACCTCGGAGAGCACGTACGGCGCGAAGAAGATCAGCCGGTAGGCGGCCCGCCCCCGCACCGGCTGGTTGAGCAGCATGGCCAGGGCCAACGCCGCGGGTAGCTGCACGAACAGGGACAGCAGCACCAGCACCAGACCGCGCCACAGGTCGCCCCGGAAGGTCGGGTCCTGGAAGGCGCGGGTGTAGTTGTCCAGCCCGATGAAGTTCTCCGGCAGGCCGAAGCCGTTCCACTTGTAGAGGCTGGCGTAGCTGGCCACCAGGATGGGGGCGATGACCAGCAGCAGGAACAGCACCAGGGCTGGGGTGAGGAAGATGGCGAGGACACCGCGGCGGCCCGGCCGGGACCGGCGGCCACGCTGTCGCGCGACGTCCGGCCCCGGTACCGGCGGGTCGATCGCCGGGTCGCCGTGCCTGGTGTCCGACACGGTCGATGGCCTGCTCATGCGTACTCCACAGGGGATTCGCCGGCTACGGATGGGTGGGTGCGCGCGGTCAGACGGTCTTCGCGACCTGGGTGATGTCCTTGACGATCTGCGCGGGCGACTTGTTGCCGGCGACCAGCTCGGCGACGCTGTCGTTGATCTGCGAACCGAGCGCCGGCGCGTACGCCTGGTCGAGGTAGAGCTGGAAACCGGTGTAGCCGGCCAGGGTCTCCGCGAGGAGTTTCCCGTTGGCGTCGGGGATGGCGGACGCGGCCTCCTTCACCGTCGGTAGCACCGCCCCGGTCTGCGCGGACTTGCGCTGGTTGTCCGCGCTGAGCAGGAACTTCAGGAAGTCGGCGGTGGCCGCCGGGGCGTCCTTGCCGATGGCGAAGCCGTTGCCACCGCCGAACACCTCCGTCATGGCGCCCTTTCCGCCGTCCACGGCGGGGAAGGGGAAGAAGCCGACCTTGTCGCCGAGGCCCTTCTTGCTCGTGGAACTGGACGCCTGCACCGCCGGCGCCCACTGCCCCATCAGCTCCATGGCCGCCCCGCCGTTGCCCATGGCGGCGGCCTGCCCGTCGGGGGTGCCGTACGCCGCGCCGAGGAACCCCTTCTGGAACGGCTGGAGGTCGACGAGTTCCTTCAGCCGGTCGCCGGCGGCGACGAAGTCGGAGGAGTCGAAGTTCTTGTCGTCGACGGCCTTCTGCAACGCACCCACCCCACCGATGCGCATCACGAGGTAGGACCAGTAGTAGTGGGCCGGCCACTTGTCCTTGCCGGCCAGGGCGATCGGGGTGATGCCGGCGGCCTTGAGCTTGCCGACCGCGTCGAGCAGGCCCGCCCAGGTGGTCGGCGCGGCGGTGACGCCGGCCCGGGTGAAGAGGTCCTTGTTGTACCAGAAACCGACCATGCCGATGTCGAACGGAACGCCGTAGATCTTGCCGTCGATCGTGTAGGGCTCCATGGCGGCGGGCAGCAGGCCCCCGATCCACGGCTTCACGTCGTCGGTGATGTCCTTGACCAGCCCCGCGTCCACCTGCTGCTTGAGCACGCCACCACCCCAGGACTGGAAGAGGTCGGGTGGGTCACCGGCCTGGGTGGCGGTGGTGAGTTTGGCTTTGAACGCCTCGTTCTCCAGGGGCTGGATGTCGAGGGTGACGTTCGAGTGTGCGGCCTTGTACTCGGTGGCCAGCGCCGCCCAGACCGGGAGCATCGGCTCGGTGTTCTGGATGTGCCACCAGTCGATGGTCTGCGGGGCGTTCGGGTCGCTGGAGTCGTCGTCGCCGCAGGCGCTCAGCAGGTAGGCGCCGGCACCGGCACCGGCGAGGCCGAGCAGCGTTCGGCGGGAAAGGTGCGTAGTCATGATCATCCCTTCAAGGGCTCACGGGCTCGCTCGGATACCGCCCAAGCCGGCGATGAAGATCTATGGATCTCCGAAACTTTCGATGCTTAGCCGGTAATGTCCATCGATGGCCGGCACGCTACGAGCTGTCGTCCCAGCGGTCAAGACCTCTGTCCTATTGCGATAAGACCGGCTAGCGTAGGCAGAGCTTGCAGTGATCCGGGACCACAATTTCCGGAAGTTCCAGACAGCCCGTCCAGAGGAGCTCTCGTGTCGACCGACATCGCTAACGTGGCGACCGCTACCCGGTCGATCCGCAATCCCGTCCTCGCCGGGTTCCACCCGGACCCGTCGATCCTGCGCGTCGGCGACGACTACTATCTGGCCACCTCGACCTTCGAGTGGTATCCGGGCGTCCTCGTGCACCACTCGCGCGACCTGGTGAACTGGCGCAGCCTCGGTGGGATCATCACCGACCGACGCCTGCTCGACCTGCGGGGATGCGGCGACTCCAACGGGGTGTGGGCGCCCGACCTGACGTACCACGACGGTCAGTTCCACCTCGTCTACAGCGACGTGGCGAGCTTCGCCAGCGGTTACTGGGATCCGCAGAACTTCGTGGTCACCGCCGAGGACATCACCGGTCCCTGGTCCGACCCGGTGAAACTGCACGGGCGCGGGTTCGACGCGTCGCTGTTCCACGACGACGACGGCACCACGTGGCTGCTGGGCATGAGCGCGGACTGGCGACCCGGCCGCGACCGTTTCGGCGGCATCGAGATCCAGCAGTACGACCGCGCCGCCCGTCGTCTGGTCGGCAGCCCCCGCATCCTGTTCACCGGCTCACCGGCCGGGGTCACCGAGGGCCCGCACCTGTACCGCCACGACGGCTGGTACTGGCTGATCACCGCCGAGGGCGGCACCAGTTGGGAGCACCAGGTCACCGTGGCGCGCTCCCGGGAGCTGTTCGGGCCGTACGAGGTGGCCCCGAACGGGCCGTTGCTCACCTCCTTCGGGCGGCCCGACCTGCGGTTGCAGAAGGCGGGGCACGGCAGCCTGGTCCGTACGCAGAACGGCGAGTGGTACCTGGCCCACCTGGTCGCCCGCCCGTACTCGCCGCTGGGCAACTGCGTGCTGGGGCGGGAGACCGCGATCCAGCGGGTCGAGTGGCCCTCGGGCGGTTGGCCCCGGGTCGGCGCGGGGGTGCCCGCGGACGAGGTCGTCGCACCCGACCTGCCCGCCCACCCGTGGCCGGCGGAACCCGAGACGGACCACTTCGACGCCCCCGAGCTGGGCCGGTGCTGGTCGACGCTGCGTCGCCCGGCCACCCCGGACTGGGTCGACCTGCGCACCCGCCCGTCGTACCTGCGCGTGCACGGTGGGCAGTCGCCGGTCGGTCGACAGACACCCAGCCTGGTGGGGCGACGGGTCGGCGCGATGGAGTGCTCCCTGGAGACGGTGGTGGAGTTCGCACCTGCCGACCACCGTCAGCTCGCCGGGATCACCGCCTACTACAACACCCTGAACTGGCACCATCTCTACCTGACCCGCACGGACGACGGGCGGACGGTGCTGGAGCTGCTCAGCTCGGACAACGGGCGGCGCACCGCGTACCCCGACCTGACCGTCGACGCCTGCGGCGTCACCCGGGTCGGCCTGCGGGCCGTCTTCGACGGGCCGGCGGTGCGCTTCGACTACGACCTCGGGGCTGGTTGGCAGCGGCTGCCCGCCGAGCTGGACGCGACGATCCTGTCCGACGAGCACGCCGCGATGATCATCGACGGCGAGCCGGCGGCGTGGGGCTTCACCGGGGCCTTCCTCGGCCTGTGGGTGCAGGACCTGGGCAGCGACGGCGTGTACGCGGACTTCGACCTGGCCACCTACCGGGAGCAGTGACCACGCGGGCGGCTCCGGAGAGCGCCGCCCGCGTTCCACCCGTCCTACTCGACCTGGGCGGCGACCACGCGCAGCTGGCCCAGGGTGGTGCGGAGACCGTGCCCGGACGCGGCCGGGTCCTCGGCGACCAGGCCGCTGACGGCCATGGTCTGCGAGCGGGTGGTGGCGACGGCCTCCGCACCGGACCCGTTCAGGTCGAACACACCGAAGTCGCCGCTGAGGGTCCGGAACGTCGGGCCCGCCGGGTCCTGGGCGAGGTAGAGCACCACGACCTGGCCCGCCTCGAGCGTCGACATGTGCGCCATGTCCGGCACCCCGGCGGGCAGCGCGGCGAGCGTGATCCTCGACCCGGCCCGCACCGTCGATCCGGACGCCGCGCGCAGCACCTCGTCGACCCGGAACCCGGCGGCCTCGACCTCGCCGCGTACCACCAGATCCGCGGTCTCGCTGAGCTGCCGAACGGTGCCGTACCCGCGCAGCTTGCCCTTGATCGGCGGGGCCGCGACGACGGTCGGCGCGGCGGCGCTGCTCGGCGCGGCAGCGCTGCTCGGCGCGGCAGCGCTGCTCGGCGCGGCGGCGCTGCTCGGTACGGCGCTGCTCGGTGCGGGTGCGGCGGCCGGCCCGGCACCGCCGCCACTGCCGCAGGCGGACAACGCGGCCACGGCGAGCACGGCGGCGGCCGTGACCCCCAGAGGCCGGGTACGGCGAAGGTCGACTGCCATGGAACGCTCCTCGCGTCTCGGTGCCGTCCCGGGTCGTCTTGCCCGGGACGCGGCACTGCTTACGCTCTTTATCTGTGCGTCTCCGGCACCGAGTTCCATCCTTTTTCCAAGCGGAGCCGCTTCGCGCTCAGCGGCTCAGCGGCCCAGCGGCCCAGCGGCCCAGCGGCCCAGCGGCCCAGCGGCTCAGCGGCGCTCGTCGGCGAGCTGACGAAGCTCGGTAAGCGTGGTGACGAAGGCGCGACCCGCACCGGTGGCGTCCTCGGTGCGCAGGCCGGTGACCGACGTCGCCGGTGACCGACTGGTGGCCGTCTCCCCGGCGAGGTCGAAGATGCCGACGTCGCCGCCGAGCGGGCGGTAGACGCCCGCACCCGGGTCGGCGAGGCCCAGGTAGAGGACGGTCGGCTGGCCGGCGCTCCCGGCTGCCTCCGCCACCGTGATCTCGGTGGCGATGGGGGCCTCCGGGGCGCGGTAGAGCACCTCGGCGACCCGGTAGACCATCCGTCCGTCCGCCACCGACGCCACCTCACCCCGGACCACCAGGTCGGCCGAGTCGGTGAGGTGACGCACCGTGCCGTACCCACGATTCTTGGCTGCCGGGCCCGGCGGCGCCGGCCGGGCGGCCCGGCCGCTCGCGTCGGGTGACGGGAGCGCCGCCGGGGGGTCGTCGCCGGGCCGGACCGCGATCCCGCCCGCCGCCACGACCAGGACCATCGCGGCCGCCGCGAGCGCGGGCCGCAGCGGCAGGAGAGCCCTTCCCCGGGTACGCGGCTGCTGAGCGATCGCCGCCAGTAGGCGGCTCCGGTGCAGCTCGTGCCGGCCCGCCGGCAGGTCGTGATCACCTGGGTGGGGGGCGATCTCCGCCCACTCGGCCGGGTCCGGCGCGCTCACTTGCTGCCCTCCCGTACCAGCGAGGCGTCCACGACCGGCGGGCGTGCGGCGCGCGGCGGGGCGTCGACGAGGGTACGGAGCCGGGCGCGGGCGCGCGAGAGCCGGGACCGCACCGTGCCGACCGGAACACCGAGCGCCTCCGCCGCGGACTCGTAGTCGAGACCCTCCCACAGGCACAGGGTCAGCACCTCGCGCTCGGGCCGGCGCAGGCGGGCCAGGGCGTCGATCGCGGCGGCGATGCGGCGGCTGTCGTCGAGCCGGCCGGCGACCTCGTCGGCGTGGTCGGGCAGGGTGAGATCGGAGGCGAGCAGCGCTGCGGCCACCCTGCGGTAGCGGCGGTTGCTGCGGGTGTGGTTGCGGGCCTCGTTTGTGGCGATACCGAGCAGCCAGG
Organism: Micromonospora sp. NPDC048835; assembly: GCF_040649995.1. NCBI lineage: Bacteria > Bacillati > Actinomycetota > Actinomycetes > Micromonosporales > Micromonosporaceae > Micromonospora > Micromonospora sp. NPDC048835. The sequence continues at coordinate 46,455 of NZ_JBEZGM010000007.1, forward strand.
GTCGCAGCGACCCGCCCTCCTCGGTGACCCGTTCCCGGGAACGCCAGGCTTGCAGGTAGGTGGCGGCCATGACGTCCTCCGCCGTGGCCCAGTCGGCGGTGAGCCGGAACGCGTGGTTGTACACCGAGCGGGCGTACGTGTCGAACAGCTCGGCGAACGCGCCGGGATCACCGGCTCGCACCCGGGCACGCAGACTCGACTCCATGACCATCTTCTGTCCGTCGGACGGCGCTGGTTCCGACGGACCGGCCCGTTGATCAGTTACGGCCCGACGATAGCCACCGGTGGGTACGCGGCGCCAACGACGGGGTGAACAGGTGCCGTCACGCCGCGCTGACGTCGATTGACGGCGAATCGACGTACTGGTATCTGTTAATACAGTTTCCTGATGCTCGCGGTGCCCGCCGGGGCCGAACGCCGCGCCGGGCCACCGACCGGTTGGCGGCACGCCGCCCCGTCCCCGAGGAACACCATGGTTCACAAGAGAACAGCCGCCTACGTCGTGGGCACCCTGCTGGTCGGCGTCGCCGCCGTCGGCTACGGCCTGCCGTCGGCGAGCGCCGCGACCGCCGGCCCGATCACCGGCCTCGGCGGCAAGTGCATCGACGTGGCCGGCGCCAACTCGGCCAACGGCACCGCCGTGCAGCTCTACGACTGCAACGGCAGCGCGGCCCAGACGTGGACCGTCGGCAACACCGACAACTCGATCCGCGCCCTCGGCAAGTGCCTCGACGTCACCGCCGCGTCGACAGCCAACGGCGCCAAGATCCAGCTGTACGACTGCAACGGCACCGGTGCCCAGAAGTGGACCGCCAGCAACGGCGCGCTCGTCAACTCCGGCTCCGGCAAGTGCCTCGACGTCACCGACCGGAGCACCGCGAACGGCGCCCGGTTGCAGATCTGGACCTGCGGCGGCACCAGCAACCAGCAGTGGACCCTGCCCGGCGGCGGCACCACCACCCCTCCGACCACCACCCCGGCCGGCACCAACCTCGACGACCCGACGAAGAAGAACGTCGCCATGCAACTCGTCTCGGCCGCGGAGAACTCCTCGCTCGACTGGCGCGCGCAGTTCTCCTACATCGAGGACATCGGCGACGGGCGCGGCTACACCGCCGGCATCATCGGCTTCTGCTCCGGCACCGGCGACATGCTCGAACTGGTCCAGGCGTACACGAACACCAAGCCCAACAACGCCCTGGCCGGCTACCTGCCGGCGCTGCGCGCCGTCAACGGCACCCCGTCGCACTCGGGTCTCGACCCGAACTTCCCCCGCGACTGGCGGACCGCCGCCACCGACTCCGTCTTCCAGGCCGCCCAGGAGGCCGAACGGGACCGGGTCTACTTCAACCCGTCGGTCCGCGACGGCAAGAACGACCAGGTCCGGGCACTCGGTCAGTTCGCCTACTACGACGCGGCCGTCATGCACGGGTACGAGGGCATGCGCCAGATCCGCAACCGCGCCCTGGCCCGCGCCAAGCCCCCGGCCCAGGGCGGCGACGAGCGGACCTGGCTCAACGCCTTCCTCGACGAACGGGTCATCGAGATGAAGAAGGAGGCGGCCCACTCGGACACCTCCCGCGTCGACACCGCCCAGCGGGTGTTCCTCAACAACGGCAACTTCAACCTGAACACCCCGTTGGTGTTCGCCGTCTACGGCGACCAGTTCCGCATCGGCTAGGTCGGTGGTGGTGGCGGGGTCACCGGCACGGGTTCGCCCTTCGCCGATGACCCCGCCACCCAGTGCGTTTCCCGGCCGCCAGTGCGTTTCCCGCCCGCCAGGCGTTTCCCGGCCGCCAGGCGTGGCCCTGCCCGCTCCTGGCGGGCATGCTCCGGCAGTTGGCCCGTCGCGCTTCCTGCCCCCGGCTGTCGCCCGGCCGGAGCGCTAGACCCAGTCTTTCGGTGCCTCGACGAGTTTGCAGCGGAGTGCGTCCCGGATCAGCGATGCGTCCTCGCCGAACGGGCTGCTGAGATCCCAGTACTCGTGGCTGAGCGCGTCATCCGGTTCGAGGCGGCCGATCAGGTCGGCCACCTCGTCGATCTCGAAGTAGGTGGCGGCCGCGGCGAACGCGGCGATCTGCTCGGCGGTGCAGACGTCGAGCGGCCAGGCGGCACCGTTGGCCATCGCGCCGTTGTGGAACCACATCAGGTAGGACAGATGCACCACACCGACCGGCCCCTCCGGCGCCGCCCACGGTTCCACGTCGAGGGCCCGATCGACGATCGCCTCGACCCGATCGCGATCAAGGTATTCGCCGGCGGACCAGCGCCGGTCCAGGGAGTGCACCCAGCGGTGATCGACGCCGGGGGTGCTCAGGATCTCCAGACCGCGGGTGCGGGGCAGGACATTCGTTCCGGACTCGACGAGGTGAAGGTTTCGGCCGCGAACACGCCGCTCGACCTGACAGTGGCCGGACCCACTGACCCACACCAGCACGCCGTCGTGCTCGAAGACCGGCCTGGTCGCCGGATCGACAGCCCAGTAGGCCGCTTCGAGATCGGCGGGATCGATGATGCGCTGCCGTTCGCGCGCCAGGTACAGCCGCAGTCTGATCACGACACAGTGTGCAGGTCTGGTCCGACGCGACGTTCCCGAACCCCTCCGCGAGCCCCGGTCTCCAAGCAATCGATCATGGTGACTGAAGCTGTCGTACACCTGTTCTAGTCTCGGGTCGTGGTCGAGGAGTTGGCGCAGGCAGACGAGGCGGTCGCCGCCTGCGTCGACGCCGCCGCCTGGGCCCTTGCGGAGCGCGACCTGATCACCGCGCTCGACGCAGCGCACCGCCTTCAGCAACGCCTCGCCGCCGTCACCCTCGCCCTGGTCCGCGAGCTGGACAGCCGCGGCACGGCGCGCGACCAGGGCGCCACCTGCACTGCGGTCTGGCTGCGCGAACGTCTGCGGCTGACCGTCCCCGCCGCACGCCGCCTGGTCGACCTCGCCACCGCCGTGGAGACCGGCCACCCCGGCATCCGACAAGCCCTTGCCGATGGCACCATCACCCTGGAGCAGGCCCGGGTCATCGCCGACACCATGGACGCCGTCGACAGGTCGGCCGACGCCGAGACCGCCGACAGGGCGGTCGGTGTCCTGGTCGGCTGGGCTGGGCAGTTCGACCCCACCCACCTGCGCAAGCTCGGCACCCGCATCCTCGACCACGTCGCCCCCGACCTGGCCGACGCCGCCGCCCGCGCCGCCCTGGAGGCCGAAGCCGCCCGCGCCGCCCGCGACCGGCACCTCACCCTCTCCGAGCAGACCGACGGACGCCTCCGACTCAGCGGCACCCTCGACGCCGAAGCCGCCGGCCTGCTGCGGGCCGCCATCGACCCGCTGACCGCCCCGTCCGGGCCGGACGACTCCCGGTCCCCCGGTCAACGACGCCACGACGCCCTCGCCGACGTGTGCCGACTCGCCCTGCGGGCCGGTGAGCTGCCCGACAGCGGTGGCGACGCCGCCCAGATCGTCGTCACCACCAGCTTCGACGGGCTGACCCAGCAGTTGTCCACCGGTGTGCTCGACGTCGGCCTCGCCCTCACCCCGGGCACGGTGCGCCGCCTCGCCTGCGACGCCACCATCCTGCCCGCCGTCCTCGGCGGCACCGGCCAGGTCCTCGACGCGGGCCGACAACGCCGGCTCATCACCGGCCCGCTCCGCCGCGCCCTGGTGCTGCGCGACCGGGGCTGCGCCTTCCCTGGCTGCGATCGTCCACCCCGCTGGTGCGCGGCCCACCACATCCACCACTGGGCCGACGGCGGCCCGACAAACCTCGACAACGCAGTCCTGCTCTGCGGCCACCACCACCGACACGTCCACAGAGCGACTGGGTCGTCCGGCTCGGCAACGACGGGCACGCCGAGTTCATCCCACCCGCCTGGCTCGACCCCGAGCAACTCCCCCGCCGCAACCACTACCACCGACGAACATAGGAAAGACCCACCGACGACGATCGGCCCAGGTCCGCCAGCACGCCAGGCGTAGGCCGAGGCAGCCGTACGGCGCACAGCCGATGCGTCCGCGCCCCAAGGTGCACGCGAGCGGCCAGGCCCGGGCAAACGCGGGCCGGGGTCAACAGGGGCCGCTCACAGCCGCCGAAGATCAACCACCATGGACAAGCCGTGGCCGCAGCCCCGCGCGGCGGCTTGACCTCAAGCTCGGGTGAGGTCCTAACCTGCCGTATCGGAGGTAACGAATGAGCATGGAAGTTACCGCGTGGATGTCTCTGCACCACGCGATGAACGCGCAGGACGAGCGACCGCTGTCCCGCGCGACCCTGAAGCGGATCGCGCGGTTCGCCCGGCCACACCGCGCGCTGATCATCAGATTCCTGTTGTTGAGTGTGGTGACGGCGGTTCTCACGGTCGCGGCGCCCGTTCTCGCCGGTCGGGTGGTCGATGCGATCGTCGACGGCGCCGACAGCGGTGTGGTGATCCGGTTGGCGGTGTTGATCGCCGTGATCGCGCTCGCCGAGGCGGGGCTGGGTCTGGTGACGCGGTTCCTCTCCGCGAGCATCGGGGAGGGGTTGATCGTCCAACTGCGGACGGCCGTCTTCGACCACGTTCAGCGCATGCCTGTGGCGTTCTTCACCCGTACCCGCACCGGTGCGCTGGTCAGCCGGCTGAACAACGACGTCATCGGCGCGCAGCGGGCCTTCAGCGACACCCTGTCGAGTGTGGTCGGCAACGCCGTCACGCTGGCGCTGACGTTGGCCGTGATGCTCACCTTCTCCTGGCAGATCACGCTGCTGGCGCTCGTCCTGCTGCCCATCTTCGTCCTGCCGGCCCGGCGGATGGGCTCGCGGCTCGCCCAGTTGCAGCGGGAGGCGGCCGAGCACAACGCGGCCATGAGCACCCGGATGACCGAACGGTTCTCCGCGCCCGGCGCGACGCTTGTCAAGCTGTACGGGCGGCCGGCCGAGGAGTCCGCCGAGTTCGCGGCGCGGGCACGTCGGGTGCGGGACATCGGCATCCGCGCCGCGATGCTCCAGTGGGTCTTCATCACGGCGCTCACCGTGGTCGGCTCGCTGGCGTTGGCCCTGGTCTACGGGCTGGGTGGCCTCTACGCCCTGCGGGGCAGCCTGGACGCCGGGACGGTGGTGGCCCTCGCGCTGCTCCTCTCGCGGCTCTACGCACCGTTGACCTCGCTGGCCAGTGCTCGGGTCGAGGTGATGAGCGCGCTGGTGAGCTTCGAGCGGGTTTTCGAGGTTCTCGACCTCAAGCCGCTGATCCTCGACAGGGCCGACGCCCGGCCCCTGCCGGAAGGGCCGGTAGCTGTCGAGTTCGACGGGGTCCGGTTCGGCTACCCGTCAGCGGACAAGGTCTCACTCGCGTCCCTCGAGGACGTGGCGAAGCTCGACACCCGCGGCGGCGAGGAGGTGCTGCACGGGGTGTCGTTCCGCGCCGAAGCGGGGCAGATGGTCGCGCTCGTCGGGTCCTCCGGGGCGGGCAAGTCGACGATCGCGCAGCTCGTGCCGAGGCTGTACGACGTCGAGGACGGCGCGGTGAGGCTCGCCGACGTCGACGTCCGCGAGCTGTCCGCCGAGTCGATCCGGACGGCGTTGGGCGTGGTGACCCAGGACGGGCACCTCTTCCACGAGAGCATCCGGGCCAATCTGGCGTTCGCCCGGCCGGATGCGACCGAGGACGAGATGTGGGAGGTGCTCCGGCGGGCGCGACTCGACGACCTGATCCGTTCACTCCCCGACGGGTTGGACACCGTCGTGGGTGAGCGCGGATACCGCCTGTCCGGCGGCGAACGGCAACGGCTCACCATCGCGCGACTGCTGCTGGCCCGTCCGCGCGTGGTCATCCTCGACGAAGCCACCGCGCATCTCGACTCCACCTCGGAGGCGGCGGTGCAGGACGCCCTCGCCGAGGCCCTGACCGGCCGGACGAGCGTGGTCATCGCGCACCGGCTCTCCACCATCCGGGCAGCCGACCAGATCCTCGTCGTGGAAGACGGTCGGATCATCGAGCGCGGGCGTCACGGTGACCTGCTCGCGGCCGGCGGTCGCTATAACGAGCTGTACCGCACCCAGTTCGCCCAGGAGCAGCCGACGGACCACGACCAGCCAACGGACCAGGTCCAACCGACGGACCCGGAGAAGCCGACGATCCAGGAGCAACGCGTCGCCATCTGACGGTCCTCGCCCACCTCGGACGAACGCGGTGGTCGGCCCGTCCGGAGGGACGGTACGACCACCGCGTCACCGGGGTACGTGCGGACGCGGCACCGCCGCCCGTCCCGGGAAGCACCCCGGGTGGGCGGCGATGGCCGGTCAGTCGTCGTCGTCGTTGTCGTCCTTGTCGTCGGCGTCGTCGTCCTTGTCGTCGGCGTCGTCGTCGTGGTCGACCGGCTCCTGCTCGGCCTTGACCACCGAACCGTTGTCCCGGTCGACGTCCACCTCGTGCTCGGTCTCGCCGGCGACGATCTCAATGCTCCAGACCGGCCGGCCGTTCTCCTGCTCGGCTTCGACCTCGACGATCTGACCGCCACCAGCCTTGGCGAGCGCGATCTCACCGGCGCGCTTCTCGTCGACCGCGCTGCCCGCCGGCGCGCTGCCGGTAGACGGCGTACCGGACGACGGCGTACCGGACGGCGTGCCGGCCGACGGCGTACCCGATGGGGTGCCGGCCGACGGCGGACCGGTGGTCTCCGGTGCGACGGTGGCGGTCGGCGGCGCGAGGGTTGCCGCGGCGAGTGCGGTGCCGCCGGTGCGCGAGTCGTTCGCGGCGTTGACGCCGATCGCGACCCCGGCAACCGCCAGCACCGCCGACCCGCCGACCGATGCCAGAAGCAGATTGGTGCGCTTCATCGTGGTGTCCACCTTTCCTCGGTTGTCGACTCCGAGGATCGGTCAGATCGGGATAGCACCGCGCTGTCCGAACGCTAAGGCCGGGTTAAGCCGGCGATCCTGCACCGCCCTCTGCGGGGCTGCGTGTCGGCGCGAAGCCCTCAGAGCGCCATCCGCATGAAGACGTCGGCACGGGCGTACGGCGGCAGCGGGATCTGGTCCGGACCGACGTGCGTGAAGCCGGCAGTTTCGTAGAGGTGCACGGCGTTCGGAAGCTTGGTGCTGCTGCCCAGGAACAGGGTGGCCGCGCCGAGCTGGCGGGCCCGCGCGATCGCCGCCTCTATGAGCTGGCGGCCGAGGCCATTGCCGCGCGCGGCCGGAGTCACCGCCATCTTCGACAGTTCGTAGATGTCCTCCGAGCTGCGGACCAGGGCGACACAACCGACGATCTCCCGGCCGTCGCGGACGATCAGCACGTCACCGCCCGGGTCGACGATGGCCGCGAACGGGTCGTCGAGCGTCTTGCGGTCGGACTCCTCGATGGTGAAGAAGTGTGAGATCCATTCTTCGTTAAGCGTCCGGAAGGCGTCGGCCTCCGCAGCGGTCGTCATGGACGTGACGGTCAGCGTGCTCGGGTTCATGGTGGGATTGTCCACCGGCTTCGGGCAGCAGGTCACGCGACTTCGGGCAGCAGGTCGCGCCCTGACCCGCTCGGCCCGCGACCAGCCGCACCGGCACGCCTAGCCGCGCCGGTTGAGTTCCGCTTCCAACCGTTGGACGAGCGTCTTGCGGTCCTTGCTGGCGCGCTCGTTGCGCAGCGCGGTCTTGAGCTGTCGGTTGTCGAGGCCACGGACCAGTTTGGCCGCCTCCGCGACCGACATCTCCGACATCCGTCCGGCGGTGGTGGCATCCCGACGTGCTCGTTTGGCCGGGCCGGTGTTTGCCACGTACTGCTTGCCCGTTCGAGAGGCTTCGCGCTTCTTCGTGTCGGTCGCCTGCTTCTGGCTCTCCGACATCTCGTCCCAGGCCTTCTTGGGCAGGTAGCGACTCGTCGTGCCGTCCTTGCGGGCACGGGTGTCGCCCTCCTTGGTCTGCCACTTCTCGTTGCCCCAGCGCTGGAGCGACTTCTGCCGTTCGTCCTTTTGGCCCAGGAATCCGCCGCCGCGCCGCTTGTACTCCTGAGTGACAAGCTGTGACTTTCGCGCCGACCACTGCCCCGGCTTGCCGCCCTTGTCGGAGGCCTGGATCTCTTCCTTGATCTGCTCTCTGAGCTCGGGTTTCGTATACCGTGCCATGACTGGCAGCTACCCGGCACCGCAGCGGCTATGCCTCCCCCGGCGGCGTCGGCGGCCCGAGCCGGAGCAGCACCCGGGCGCCGCCGTGCGGGCCGGCCCGCACCTCCAGTCGGCCGCCGGCGGCCTGGGCGGCACGCCTGGCGATGTCCAGGCCGAGGCCGGTGGACCCGGCCGCGCTGGCGCCCCGCCGGATCGCCCCGGCGGGCATGCCCGGGCCCTCGTCGGCGACGGTGAGCACCACCTCGCCCGCCTCGCGGGCGAGCCGCACGGCGAACGGCGTGCCGTCCGGGGTGTGCGCGAAGACGTTGCCGAGCAGGGCGTCCACCGCCGCGGTCAGGTGGTCGGCGGCCACCCCGACCGGGAGGGGGCCAGGTGTCAGGTCGAGGGTGACGGCCCGGCCGGTGTCCTCGGCCAGCACCGACCAGAACGCGACCCGGTCGGCGACGACCGTCGCCGCGTCCGAGGAGGCCGGCTGCGCCGCCGGTGCGTGCCGCCACCGGGCCTGCCGGATCAGGCCGGTGACCGCGCGTTCGAGACCGTCGGTCGCGGCGGTGATCCGGGCGGCGTCGTCCGGGTCACGCAACGACTCCGCCTCCAGCCGCAACGCCGTCAGCGGCGTACGCAGCTGGTGCGACAGGTCGGCGACCTGTTCGCGCTCCTGCACCAGGAGCACCTGGATCCGGCTGGCGAGGTGGTTGAGCGCGCCGGCCACCTCGCGCAGTTCGGGTGGGCCGGCCGGCGTGACCCGGGCGTCCAGTTCCGCGTTGGCCAGCCGGTGGGAGACGGCCGACAGGTCGCTGATCGGCCGGACCAGGGTGCGCGCCAGCCGGTCGGCGACCAGCAACCCGATCAGCACCAGGATCACGCCGAGCAGGGCCAGCACCAGCCAGGCCCGGGTGACCCCGGCGGTCAGCTCGTGCTGGGGCACCGCGATCCGGATGACCCCGGTGCCGTCCGCCCGCCCCTGCACGGCGATGACGACCTCCCGGCCGGCCGCCGACTCGCCGGTGAGGCTCTGTCCGCGCGCGGCGAGGGCCACCGCGGGCGTACGCGGTGTCTGGGCGCCCAGCACCGTGCCGTCGGGCAGGAAGACACTCACCTGTCGACCGGACTCGGCGGCGAGTTGCTCGACGGTGAGCCGGATGGTCGCCGCGTCGGCGGTGCCGACCACCGGCACCAGGCTCTGCGCGTCGGCGGTGGCGCGAACGGTGGCCCGGTCCTCGGCGACGGTGCGCACCAGCAACGCCAACGGCACCAGGAACGCGATGAGGGTCAGGACGCTCACCGCGGCGACGAGCAGCGCGAGACGGGCCCTCACAGCTGCGCCGCCGGGGCTTCGAGACGCACCCCGACGCCCCGCACGGTGTGCAGGTAGCGAGGCTGCTGGGCGTTCTCCCCCAGCTTGCGGCGCAACCAGGACAGGTGCACGTCGACGGTCTTGTCGGCGCCGCCGTACGGGATCTGCCACACCTCCGTGAGCAGCTCGCGTTTGGTGACCACCTGGCCGGGTCGGCCGGCGAGGTGGTGCAGCAGGTCGAACTCGCGGGGTGTCAGCTCCACCATGGTCCCGTCGAGGGTGACCTGCCGGGCCCGGGGGTCGACGCGGAGCCCACCGACGACGAGCGTCGGGTCCTGCCCTTCGGCACCGGAGGGGCCACGTCGCAACACCGCCCGGGCGCGGGCGTCGAGCTGCGCCGCGGTGAACGGCTTGACCACGTAGTCGTCAGCGCCCGCGTCGAGCACCCGCACGATCTCGGCCTCGTCGTCGCGCGCGGTGGCCACGATGACCGGCACCGTGCTGACGGCGCGCAGCATCCGCAGCAACTCGCGACCGTCCAGGTCGGGCAGGCCCAGGTCGAGCACGACGAGGTCGGGTCGGTCCTCGAGCGCGTCACGGAGCCCGGCCATCGCGGTCGAGGCCGCGGCCACCGCGTGGCCGCGTTCCCGCAGAGCCCGGATCAGCGGGGTACGGATGGTCAGGTCGTCCTCGATCAGCAACAGGCGGGCCACAGCTGGCAGGCTAACCGCTGCCACCGGCGGCGAGGCGCACGTTAACCATGCCTTAGCGTCGGGTTGTGCCAACGACAAGGGCGGACCGTGGATAGTCGGGGAATGGCCCGTCGTTCGATCCTCGTCGCCACCGGGTGGGTGGCCACCGCCGCCATCGCCACCCTGATCGGCGTGGGCGCGATCCGGTTGGTGGGCGAGAGCCTCACCGGCACCCCGGGCGGGGTGCGCAGCGAGGCCGAGATCGAGCGGGCGCTGGCCGCACCCGAGCCGACGCCCACGGCAAGCACCGCGCCGGGTACCGCCCCGGCCACACCGGGAACGACGAGCGCCGCGCCGGAAACGACGAGCGCCGGGCCGAGCGGCAGCGCCGGGCCTCGCCGGGGGTTCGCCACCGACGGCGGTACGGCCGTCGCCGAGTGCGGCCCCGGCGGCGTACGCCTCGTCTCCTGGGCGCCCGCGCAGGGTTACCGGGTCCGCGACGTGGACCGGGGCCCGGACGACGACGTCGAGGTCACCTTCCAGGGGCCGACCCGGGAGTACGAGTTGAAGGTGCGCTGCATCGGCTCGGAGCCGGTGTCAGTCGCCGACGACTGACAGGGCTCCGATGACGGTCACGCTCGCGCACGCCGGTCATGTCTTTCTCAACTTCGCCAACCAGACGTACCAGTGGGTGCACGTCAACCGTTTCGAGTTGCCGGAGAAGAACGTGCCCGACGACGTCCTCGTCGCCGCGCTGATCGGCCACGAGTGGTTCGGCGACAACTACGCCACCGGGCCCGAGCCCGGCGGTGATCCGGAACGACATGGCCCGTACTGGCGTGACCGGATCACGCCGGACTGCTACGACCGGATCGACGCCGAGACCGCTGAGCAGTGCCTGCGGTCCTGGGCCGGGCAGTTCGCTGCCGTACCCGCGCACCTGCGACCCGAACTGCAGCGCGAGGTGTATCAGCCCTTACCTGTCGCCGACCGCGTGTACCGGCTGCGCGACCTCGGTTCGGCGGCCTTTCATGACTGGGGCGGCGTACACAACGAGTTCCACGAGTTCCTGCTCATCGACCGGGTGAACCGCACCCTGACCCAGATCGTGGCCGCCGACGACTGACCTCGTCGTCCGACCAAGTGCCAGCGGGGCACGATCTCCCGCTGCGCGCCCGACGGCTCGGCCTTTTGACGTGGGCCCGCAGCTCCGAGAGCGAGTGGGTGCCCGCGCGCTGCTCTCCGTGGGGGACAAGATCCGGGACTTGCGCGAGGCGGTCAACGGCGTCGGCGGAGCCCTAGCGGATCAGGAACGGGTGATCACTCAGCATTACGAGCCACCGAGCAAGCACCGGGCCACCGGCGGCTGCAGGCAGTGCCAGGACGGCCGGTGCGAGATGTTGACGTGGGCACGGGACACGCTCCGGGAGCACCGCAGGTGATCGAGCGTGAGTTGCCCCGGTCGGTGTGGGTGCCGATGTTGGCCCGGCAGACCATCGCGGAGCACCAGGCAGGCGGCGTGTGTCGGCGCTGCCGACCAGAGGGATGCACGGAACTCCAGTGGGCGCACGACAGGTTGAAGGCGTACCGGGTGGCCGGAAACAAGCCGCAGGTTTACTAGAAATCCCTCATTTGCAGATCCGCCAAGCCCGCGCGTCGACGCCTAGGCGCGCTCCCGGCACTATCTCAGCCGCGCGGTGTACCGCGCCGGTGATGGCCAGCCGCCGGGCGCCGGCTGAGCAGCCCGCCGCTTCACCGACCCAGTGGCTGCTCGCGGTCGGCGTTGCGGCCGAGAGCGACCATGCGCAGGGTCTCCTCACGACGCCGGACGAGCAGCACCCCGGCCAGGAAGGTCACCGGCGCGACAAGCAGCAGCATCGCCCACTGTGCCGGCACCAGGGGGATGGCGTGCCCCATGTTCATCGTCGAGGTGACCCAACCGGCGAGGGCGCTGTCGATCACCAAGGCGAGGGCCGCCACGGGCAGAAGCATGACGACGATCCGTCGACGTACCTCCGCAGGGAGCGTGGCCACCGCGATCACCAAGGCCGACGTGGCAGCCGCCAGGCCCGCGACGTAGAGCCAGAGGACCAGCTCACTGCCCGCCTCGATGCCGTAGAAGATCTGGTAGGACACACCCCCAACGGCGGAGAAGTCGAACGTGGGGCTGGTGACCCGATTCGTCACCAGGAGCGCGACCACCGCGGTTGGCGCGAGCACCAGGACCAACAGTCGGCGTACGCCCAGCAGCGCGATCGCCCGGCGACGCGGCGCCGGCACGGTGAGCGCGGCGGCAGTCACCACGGCGAGGGCGAGCTGCGGCAGCATGTCCACCACGTACGTCGGGTTGTCAGCGGCCTGGGGGGCGACGAACACGCTCCAGCCGAGCACGCCGGCCCAGGCCAGACCGGCGGCGACCCAACGCCACCCGATCAGTGCCGCAGCGCAGACGCCCGCCCAGCCCGCGACGCGCAGCCAGTCGACGAGATCGGGGCCGCTCGGCGCGAACCCGGGTGGCAGGCTCGGGTGGATGAGCTGGTTGAGCAGTCCTTTCGCGGCGAACGCCAGCAGCACGACTGCGACCAGCAGGCCGGCCACCGTCGCGGCGTCGGCCCAGCTCGGCTGGGTGAACCCCCGTGCGCCCACCCGCAGCCGCGCCCGCAACCCGCCGCCGACCAGATCCCGTACGTCGGCCGCGGCAGGCCGTCGCTGGCCCGGCCGCGCGTCGGCGATGAGCACGGCAAGCATCTCGTCCTCGTACACCCGACGGTGTTCCCACGGGTAGACGGCCAGCAGCCGTCGGTAGCCACGCTCCAGATCGTCGTCGCTCACGCCACGCCTCCGTCGGTCAGCAGGCCGCTGCGGCGCAGTCGCACGCGGGCGGCGTCGGCGTTGTGCCGCAGGCGGGCCGCCTCTTCGGTGAGCCGCTGCGCACCCATGGCGGTGAGGCGGTAGTAGCGGCGCAGTCGCGACTGCACCACCTCCTCGCGCTCGACCTCGATGAGACCGTCGGCACGGAGCCGGTCGAGGACCGCGTAGAGGGTGCCGGCACGCAGACGCACCCGACCGTCGGAGATGCGCAGCACGTCCTCGATGACGGCGTACCCATGCATGGGCGCCTCCGCCAACGCGGTGAGCACCAGGAACGTCGGTTCCCGCAGTGGAGCCTCAGCCATACCGAGGAGCATATACCGTTAGGCGGTATATGCAAGACCGCGAACGGACGTGGCCGGCACGGACATCCGCGCCGGCCACGTCATCGGTGGTGGTTCAGCTCGCGTAGGCCTCCAACTCCCAGAGCGAGTGGCCGTAGCCGGTGCCCCGTGCGGTGCCGTAGATCCGCAGGTAGCGGCCACTGGCACCGAGCCCGGCATGTTCGTCGACGCCACCGTCGGCCCCGGTCACCGTCTTCACGGTGGTCCAGGTGGTGCCGTCGTTCGAGGTCTGGATCTGGTACGCGCTGCTGTACGCGGCCTCCCAGCTCAGCTTGACCCGGCCGATCGCGGTGGCGCTGCCGAGATCCACCCGGATCCACTGAGGGTCGGAGAACGTGCTCGACCAGCGGGTGCTGAGGCTGCCGTCGACGGCCTGGGCGCCGGAGACGTCGGCCCCCTCGTTGCTCGACGTCGACGTGGGCTTGTTCAGCAGCAGGTTGCCTCCGGTCGGGCCGCCGGTGCCGCCGTACACCTCGAATTCGAACAGCGAGTAGCCCCAGGCGGTCCCCCGGGTGGTGCCGAGGAGCCGGATGTACCGGCCGGACCCGCTGAGCCCGGTCAGGTCGTCCACCCCGCCGTCGCCGCCGGTCACCGTACGGATGGTGGTGAAGTTGATCCCGTCCGGTGAGGTCTGGATCTGGTAGCCGCTGCCGTACGCCGCCTCCCAGGTCAGCTTGACCCGGTTGATGGCGTACGAGGCGCCGAGGTCCACGTCGATCCACTGTGGGTCCCCGAAGGCGCTGCCCCACCGGGTGCCTGCCAGACCGTCGAACGCGTTGGCCGCGGTGAACGCGCCCTCGAAGCTGGATGCCCGCGCCGGCTTGCCCTTGGCCAGGTTGGTGCCCGTCCCGGGATCCGGGTCCGGGTCGGGGCCGGGACCGCCGGGGCTGGTGGAGAGGGTGAACTCGTCGATGTCGAAGTACGGGCCGGTGCCCTTGAAGACCAGGAACAGCGTTCGGGTGCCGGTCGGGGCGGTGACCCCGCCGGTGACCGTGGCGAAGGTGGCGTACCCGCCGGTGGAGGTGACGGTGGCCGACCCGACCAGTGGGCCGGTGGGCGAGTCGACCCGCAACTCGAGCGTGCCGCCGCCACCGGCCGGTGCGCCGACCCGGGCGCTGAACGACTGGACGCCGGTCAGGTTGTACGGGCGGAACGAGATCCAGTCGTTGTTGTCGATGTAGCCGACGGCCGCGCCGCCGTTGCCCGCCGCCCCGGCGACGATCTGGACGCCGGACGAGTCACCGAAGTGCTCGGCCTGGCGTACCCGTGGTTGCAGGACGGCCTGGGTGTGCGTGGTCAGCGCCGGCTGGCCACCCCCGCCCAGGTCGGTGTACTCGGCGTCGATGATGCCGAAGATGTTCGCCGCCGAGTCGTGCTCGCCGTCCTTCGAGGTCTGGATGACCCCGGTGCAGCCCTGCACGCTACCGAGCTGGTGGCCGTGCGAGTCGTGGCCGAGGACGTAGTTGACCTTCACCCGGGCGCAGTTGATCGCACCGTCCTGGGCGTCGGTGACGGTGACGGAGAACGGCACCGCGTCCCCGAAGGTGAAGGTCTGCCCGTTCATCGGGGTGTTGACGGTGACCACCGGGGCGCTGTTGCCGACTGTGACGACCACGCTCGCGGTGGCTGTCTTGCCGGTGGTGTCCCGGACCGTCAGCGTCGGGCTGCGGGTCCCGTTCGTGGTGTAGGTGAAGCTGGGGTTCGCGGCGGTCGAGTCGGTGGTGCCGTTGTTGTCGAAGTCCCAGGCGTAGGTGAACGGGTCGCCGTCCGGGTCGAGGGTGCCGGCCGAGGAGAACGCCACGGTCAGCGGCGCGGTGCCGCTGGTCGGGGTGGCCGACACCTTCGCGATGGGCGCTCTGCCCTCACGGGCGTACTCGATGCGGTAGAGCGCCGAGTTGGCGTCGCCGTTGAACCAGCCGGTGCCGTAGTCGAGCACGTAGAGGGCGCCGTCCGGGCCGAACTCCATGTCCATGACCTGCGTGCCGGTCCACGGGAACGGGTTGATCTTCAGCGGTTGGCCGGACGAGTCGAGCTTGATGTTCTTGATCCAGCGGCGACCGAACTCACCGGCGAAGTAGGTCCCGTCGTAGTACTCGGGGAACGCCACGGGCGAGGTGTTGTTGCGGTCGTACCGGTAGACCGGCCCGCCCATCGGCGACAGGCCACCGCCGGTGAACTCCGGCGGCGAGCCGGAGCCGCCGTACGGCAACCAGGCCGGGACGGCCGGCGGTAGCTGGGTGATGCCGGTGTTGTTCGGCGAGTTGTTCACCGGCCCGCCGGCACAGTTGAACTTCGCCCCGGACGGCCCGGACGGGAACGTGTAGTCGTTGTAGGCGTCGTTGCGGGCGGTGCAGTACGGCCAGCCGTAGAAGCCGGGCCTGTCGATCCGGGCGAACTCGACGTTGCCCGCCGGACCCCGGTTGGGGTCGGCGGTGCCCGCGTCGGGGCCGTAGTCACCGAGGTAGACGATGCCGGTGGCCTTGTCCACGCTCATCCGGAACGGGTTGCGGAAGCCCATCGCGTAGACCTCCGGGCGGGTCCGCGCGGTGCCCGGGGCGAACATGTTGCCGGCCGGGATGGTGTAGCCGCCGGCCGCGCTCGGCTTGATCCGCAGCACCTTGCCGCGCAGGTCGTTGCTGTTCGCCGAGGTGCGTTGCGCGTCGAACGCCGGGTTACGGCCCGCCCGCTCGTCGATCGGGGTGAAGCCGGCCGAGTCGAACGGGTTCGTGTCGTCACCCGTGGACAGGTAGAGGTTGCCGGCCGCGTCGAAGTCCATGTCACCGCCGACGTGACAGCACATGCCCCGGCTGGTCGGCACGTTCAGGATCAGCGTCTCGCTGGCCAGGTTGATGGTGTTGTCCGCGTTCACGGTGAACCGGGCCAGCCGGTTGACGCCCTCCCAGACGGCGAATTGGGCCGGAGTGCCCTCGGCGGGCGCCCCACCGCCGGGGGTGCTCAGCGGTGGGGCGAAGTAGGCGTACACCCAGCGGTTGGTGGCGAAGTTCGGGTCGGCCTTGATGCCCTGCAGGCCCTCCTCGTCACCGGTGTAGACCGGCAGGGTGGCGGCGATCTTGGTGTTGCCGGCGGCGTCGGTGTGCCGGATCACGCCGTTGCGGGAGGTGTGCAGCACGCCCCGGTCGGGCAGGACGGTGAGGCTCATCGGCTCGCCGGTCTCGGCCGCGCCCTTGGCCAGCTCCACCTGCTGGAAGCTGCTGGTGACGGTCGGGCCACAGTCGGCGGTCGCCTCGCCGGCGGCGGTCCGGATGCCACCGAGAAGGTGCTGCCGGAAGTTCGCCTCGGAGTACGACGCGTCGGTGTGCCCCAGGCCGGTGTACCAGGCTCGACCGCCGGAGTAGTTCTGACACCAGGAGATCGGGTGGTCGGCACCCATGCTCCCGCCGGTGTAGGTGGTCTCGTCCAGGGTGGCCAGCACGTGCACGTTGCCCCGGGGGTTGGTGCGGTAGTTGTACAGCTCGTCGAACCGGCTCCAGCGCTGCGGCAGCGTCGCGGTGGACGGGTGCACCTGGTCGGCGACCTTCACGGTGACGGTCTGCTCGGCCGGGTGCGAGGCGAAGTACGCCCCGACCAGCCCCCCGTACCAGGGCCAGTCGTACTCGGTGTCGGAGGCGGAGTGCACGCCCACGTACCCGCCGCCGGCGGTGATGTAGCGCTCGAACGCGGCCTGCTGGGCGGCGTTGAGCACGTCACCGGTGGTGGAGAGCCAGATCACCGCGGCGAACCGGTCCAGGTTGGCGTCGGTGAACTGGGCGGCGTCCTCGGTGGCCTCGACGGTGAACCCGTTGGCCGCGCCGAGCTGCTGGATCGCTGCGATGCCGGGGGTGATGGAGCCGTGCCGGAAGCCGGCGGTCTTGCTGAAGACCAGCACGCTGAACGGTGCGGCGCTGGCCGTGGGTGGCGCGGCGACGATGCCGCCCGCCACGAGGATCGTGCTCAGTGCGACGCCGAGCCACGATCTCAGGGATCTGCGCACGGTGGGGGTCCTTTCGCGGTGCGGGGGGCGGCGTGCGCCGATCACGCCTGGCGGTGGAACGGGAAATGTAAATGCATCGTTGCGCTTGGGCAACCGGCGCGTCAAGCACTCTCCCACCATCCGTGAGAGCGTTATCTCCGCTGGTCAGCGCCGACCGTGCGGAGTGAGATCGAATAACGGTTTTCCGGCCGCGAACCGTGCGGGCGAGGCAGCATCCCGGCCGCCCGGCGGCGGACGGATGGCCGAATTAGGCGAGGCTTCCCTATCCATTGGATCCTGGAAAGAGGGAGCTGATCACGGTTTGCTCTGGTGGAGTCGGGTATGGGGATGACCCGCACCCACCGACGGAAGCGAGATCGCCATGACCGACATGCTGGAGATGCCGCGGGTCCACGAGTGCACCGTCACCGACTGCGGCTACAACCACGACGGCTGCCACGCGTTCGCCATCACCATCGGGCAGCAGAACGCCAGCTGCGCCACGTTCATCGACACCTCGGCGAAGGGCGGCCTGGACCGCGTCATCGCCCAGGTCGGCGCCTGCAAACGCGCCGAATGCACGCACAACGCCGAGTTGGAGTGCCACGCGCCGTCCATCCGGGTGGGCCCCGGTCAGGACATCGCGGACTGCCAGACGTACGAGCCGCGCTGAGCGCGCCGCGACACGGGTGCGGGACGGCCAACACGGGCCGTCCCGTACCCACACTCAGCGGCCGCCCGCGACCAGCTCGGCGATCATTCCCTCGCAACTGCGGACGACGACCTGAGCGCCGCGCCGCTGCGCCAGCGGGAGTAGCGGGTCCTCCGCCCGGTCCCGCCACCGCCACTGCGCGTCGGTGGCGACCTCCCAGAGCCGCTGCACGTCGGTCTCCTGCTCGACACCGAGCCGGGCCGCGAGGCCCACTCCGTCGCCACCGACCAGCCGCTGCGCCTCGGCGGCCACCTCCGCGTCGAACCCCAGCCGGGTGTTGCGCAGGGCCACCAACAGGCGCAACTCTCGAAACTCGTGCGCACCGGCGAGGATCTGCTCCACCGCGCCGACCAACTCGGCGGACCCCCGGGTCGGCTCGGCCCGCAGCAGCGCCTCCACCGCGGCCAACGCGGAGCGGGCCTTCAGCGCCTCGCGGCGGTCGATGAAGCACCGCGTCACCGACTCGCGCAGCTCGGTGAGACCGCTACGCCGGATCAGTTCGGCGGAGAGCTTCACCCGGCTGTCGAACCCGCTGCGCACGAGCGTGGTCGCCAGCCGGACGCCGAAGATCCCGAACCGGCTCAGCAGCGCGGCGCGCACCTCGGTGTCCAGCCGTACCGGCAGTTCACCGCCGAGGAAGCGGTCGGCGGAGATGAGGTGGGCGTCCAGCTCCGCCCGGGACACCTGGGCCAGGGCCGCGAGCGCGGCGAAGTCCGACTCGCCGAGCATCCGGCCGGCCAGACCGATCATTCCGCTGCACGCCACGACGTTGACGCTCAGCGCGTTCACCCTCGGGTCGCGGTGGTGCCGGCGAGCGAGCTGGCGTGCCGTGAGCAGGCCGTCGATCCGGCCTCCCCCGGTCTCGTCGGCGCGGGACAACACCATGATCACGTTGACCGGAGCGGACTGTCCGACGGCAGTGTCCCGTGCGGACTCCAGCACCCGCAGATCGCTGTCGCGCCCGTCGCGGGTCAGGTACAGCACCGCGTCGGAGTCGCGTAGGACCCGCTCCAACACCGGCACCCGACCGTGCTCGACGCCGCCGGTGACCGCAGGGGTGTCGATGAGCGTGATCTGCCGCAACGCCCGGGTGGGCCACCGCACCACGATGTCCCGCACGTCCCCCACGCCCCAGCCCAGGTCCACCCGCAGCCCGGTCGCCGACTTCACCACGGCCAACTCCTGCGGCGGCTGCCCGACCGGGTAGGCGGTGGCGTGCGGCGCGGCCCCGTCCTCGTACCAGGTGAAGGCCCCGTCCGCCCGGTCGACCGGCGCGACCTCCTCGCCCATCAACGCGTTGAGCACCGTCGACTTGCCCGAGCGCCACGGGCCGACGACGGCGATCCGCAGCGGCTGCTCCAATCGGGCCACCTGGTGCCGAAGCTCAGCGACAGCCCGGGGATCGTCCTGGTACAGCTCGATGGCCTGGTGCAGCAACCCCCACGCCGCCTCGTCCAGGCGCACCCCCACCGTCATGCCTGCGGCTCCAGCAGCAGCGGGGTGGACCGGGTGCCGGTCAACTGCTGGGCCTGCTCGTACACCGCCGCCAACCGGGTCATCCTCGACCGGATCTCGCGCTGCCGCTGCTCCCGCAGGGAGGCATCGGTGTCGGCCTCCTGTTTGGCACTGCGGAACGACTGCACGATGGCCTCCTGGAGCTCTTCGGTCAGCCCCGTGAAGTGGTCCCGCAGCATCCGCTGCACCTGGCGGGCGGCGTCACGGCAGTCCCGGATGATCCGGACGAAGAAGTCGTCGACGTGCCGCTGGATCGCCGTCTTGACTGTCGCCTGCCGGCGACGGAGCAACTGCTTGCTCTCGTCGCGGATGCTCTTGCCGCCGAAGAGCGCGCCGATGCCGACCGAGACCGGATTGATCATCGGCATTCCGGCCAGGGTGGTCGCCAGACCGAACATCAGCATGCCGCCGTACGAGCCCTTCATGCCGGTGAACAGCTTCTGGCCGGTGGTGAATTTGTCGATCGTCGGCCGTTGCAGCTCGGGTAGTCGCTCGCCGATGTCGTCCGGCACCGTCATCGACCAGGGCGGCAGCACGTCGTAGCCGTACCTGTCGAAGTTGGCGGCCACCCTCCGGGCGATCCAGTCGCAGCGCTGGACCAGCCACTCGTGGTTCGCCTCCGCCGCCTCCACCAGGCTGCGCTCCAACCAGTCCTGGAAGGTGTCCCAGGCGACAAGCGGATCGGCGGTGTCGAACGCCTCGTCCACCGCGCGCAGGATCTGACGGGTCCGGTCCCGCAGGTCGTACTCCAGGTCGGCGATCAGGTCGGTGATCTCGTCGGTGAGGGTGTTCTGCCACCGGGTGGAGCACCGGCGCAACTCGTCGACCTCGCGCTGCGCCGCGTGCAGCCGGGAAATCGGCCCGGACTGCTCCTCGGCCTCCTGGGTCGCCAACTCGGCTCGCAGCGGCGCGGCCAACTGCTCCACCACCGTCCGGGCCACCGTCTGCACGGCCGCCCGGGCCAGGTGGTCGGCCTTCCCGGCCAGGTCGCGTTGCAGCCGGGCGATCAGCGCGGGGAAGCCGGATTCGGCGTTGAGAGCACGATCGTCCGCTGCGGCGGCACGCAGTCGCAGCGCCGCCGAGACCGGAATCACCGTCGCCGGGACGCCCGCCTCGGCCAGGTGCTGCCGGTTGCGCTCGGCGACCGTGCGCCAGTCCGCCGCCAGGTCGGTCTTGCTCTGCACCACGACCACGTTCGGGTGCGACCGCACGATGTGCAGCAGCATGTTCAGCTCGGCGACCGACAACTCCCGGGTCGAGTCGGAGACCAGCAGCACGGTGT
Organism: Micromonospora sp. NPDC048835; assembly: GCF_040649995.1. Classification (NCBI taxonomy): domain Bacteria; kingdom Bacillati; phylum Actinomycetota; class Actinomycetes; order Micromonosporales; family Micromonosporaceae; genus Micromonospora; species Micromonospora sp. NPDC048835. Next base: position 67,221 of record NZ_JBEZGM010000007.1, read on the forward strand.
CCGCACGCGCGGGCGCCGCGACCGAGGCTGCGGCGCCGACTCTGGCCACGTCGTCGGTGCCAGGAGTGTCCACAAGCACCAGACCAGCGCCGAGCAGGGCGCGGGGCAGGCCGATCTCGACGTACGCCGGGCCGCCCCCCGGCCGACGCCCGACCAGGCCGGCCACACCCGCCGCGACCTGGTTGAGCGCCACCGGAGTGCGCTCGACGGTGACCGCGGTGGCGGTGCCGGTGGCGTGCCCCGGAGCAGGTGGCGGCGCCTGCGCCACCGCCGCGGTGGGGGCTTCGGCATGCTGCACCACGGTCGGCAGGACGGTCGTACGGCCGTCGCCGACCGGGCAGGCCGGAGCGTTGATGATCGCGTTGATGAGCTGACTCTTGCCCTGGTTCGGCTCACCGATGACCAGGACGCGAAGCGTCGGATCCAGCAGCTGCGCACGCTTCTGCCGCACCGTCTGGAGGAGGTCACCGCGACCGTGGGCAGTGCACGTACGGGCGATCTCGTCCAGCACGTCCAACCAGATCCCGGCCATCACCGCACCAAGTGTGCGGATTTCGGCTCAATTATCAAGAGGGACCGGGTGTGGAACCGGGAAGGGCCGGATCGCCCGAGACGATCCGGCCCTCCGCTCCGACCGGAGATCCGGGTCAGAGCAGGCCGCCGGTGATTCCCAGCAGCCCGTGATCGGACGAGGCGTGCGAGTCGCCGCCGAGCACACCATCGGTGACCCCACCGGTGACGTCACCGACCGTGTCGGTGACACCGGGGAGGAGGCTGTCCACCTGGTGCGTCACGCCGCCCACCGTCGACGGCACGTCGAGCGGCGGGACCCCGCCGACGATGCCGTCGCCGTGCCCGAGGCCCAGCCCGCCGAGGGTGTCGTCGACACCGAGGGAGCTGACGACCCCGCCGAGCTGACCCTGGGTGCCGGAGAGGACACCACCGGTCAGGTCGCCGCCGATCAGGTTCGAGTCGGTGACGTCGAGCAGACCGCCCGGGTCGCCGACGGTGCCGGTGACGTCCCCGAGCACCGGGTCCGCGATCGCGTCCACCGGCTGCACCACGTCGGCGTCGAGGGTGTGCGCCACGTCCGAGACGCCGGCCAGGTCGGTGTCGAGGCCGGACGGACCGACACCCAGACCGATGCCCGGCAGCACGGTGACCCCGGCGGCGGCGGTCGACGGGTCGACCGCGATGGCGCCGAGCACGCCGGCCTTGACGTCCACGCCAGTGGGCGAGCTGGTGACGCTGATCTGCTGCGCCACGCTCTGCAACTGGCCCACCACGTCGGTGGTGTCGGTGAGCAGCGGGTCCAGCCCGAGCTGCCCGACCGGCGAGGCCAGCGGCGCGAGACCCGCCCCCGGCGCGTAGTCGACGACAAGCGGTACGACGTCCTGCACGTCCGCAGCGGTGATGTCGGTGAGGCCTGCGCCCCGCAACGCGCCCTCCGGGTCGAGGTCGAAGGCCGACCGCGCGTCCGGGTTCGTCAGTAGGTCGAGCACGAAGTCGTGGAGCGTCTGCTGCGAGTCCATGTACCGGTTCTCCTCGGATGTGGCATTGCCGGGGTGTCGTTCGTCGACAGTGACGCTATTGCCGGGGCTCACCCCCGGGCATCGGGGCTGAGCCCGCATCCGGGGCGGTTGAACTAGGGGCTGCGCCACCTCGTACGTTAGGGGGAATGGGGGAAACCGTCCCGACGAGATTAGGGTCCCGACCAGGGACTGATCTCTGGTACGAACGTAGGAGCCCGCGGGGTTCGCCGGGGGTGGGTCGTCGGAGCGCCGACGCCATCGCCACCGACCGGCCGACTCACGGGGAGAGACAGAGACGATGCCGTACGTCCTGGGGATAGACATCGGAAGCAGCAACACGGCTGCCGCCGTCGCGCGGCGGCGCGGCGCGACCTGGGCACGTCCCGAGGCCGTCGCGCTGCGCGCGGCCTCACCCCTCATGCCGTCCGTGCTCTGCCTGGCCGAGGACGGTTCACTGCGGGTCGGCGAGCCCGCCACCGACGACGGCAGCCGCACCACCCGTGACTTCGTCCACCGGATCGGCGACGACGTGCCGGTGCTCCTCGGTGGTGAGCCGTGCGCACCGCAGACGCTTACCGCCGAGCTGGCGGCGTGGGTGGTGGAGCGGGTCCACGCCCTGGAGGGCGAGGCGGCCGAGGCGATCGTGCTCAGCCACCCGGCGGGGTGGCGCCCGTACCGGCGGGAGGTGCTGCACCGGGCCCTGTCGAGTCTCGGCCTGCGGCACGTGACGTTGCTGCCGCGCACGGTCACGGTCGCCGAGAGCCACGCCGCTCGCGGGTTCGCGGGCAGCACCGCAGTGGTCTACACCCTGGGGGGCAACAGCTTCGAGGCCGCGTTGGTGCGGCGCACCCCGCGCGGCACGTACGAGACGTTCGGCACCCCGCAGAGCCTCGACTCGATCGGCGGCGCCGACTTCGACGAGGCGTTGGCCGACCATTCCCGTACCGTGCTGGCCCGGGAGTTGGCCGCGACCGGACGTCGCGGGGCGCAGGCCGCGCTGCGCGGGCTGCGCGCGGAGTGCGACCGGGTCAAGCGGGTGTTGACAGTCGACCTCGCGGCCGACGTGGTGCTGACGCTGCCGAGCGGCCCGGCCCGGGTGCCGGTGACCCGGGCCCAGTTCGAGGCCATGATCCGCCCGACGGTGCAGGCCACCGTCGACCTCCTGCTGCGGGCCGTGCGCAGCGCCGACCTGACGCCGGCGCAGCTCGACGGCGTCCTGCTGGCCGGTGGCTCGACCCGGGTGCCGCTCGTGACCGAGCTGATCGGCGCGGCCCTCCCGGTGCCCGTCGAGGTGGAGCCGGACGCCCAGTTGACTGCCGCCACCGGGGCGGCGATGGCCGCCTGTCAGGTGGTGTCACCGCGCCCTCGCCAGCCGGCACCGGCCCGCGTTCCGGCTCCGGTCAGCGGCGCCGGGCGGGCCACCCTCCCGGCACCGCGCCGCCCTCAGCACACCGTTCCGGGCGATCCGCCACCGCGGCCCCCGGTCCGGGTCCTCCCACTGGAACTGCCGAAGCCGTCCCGCCTGGCGCTGGCCCGCGGCCGCGGACGCGAAGGACAAGACAGATGATCATGAACGATCTCGCCGTACCGGCGCTGACCCTGGACAAGGGGTTGCAGGCGTTACTGGACTCGGTCGCGCAGGACCCGACCGGCCCGCTGACCGTCGGCATCGCCGGCCCGGCCGGGCACGGAAAGACCGCACTCCTCGCCGAGGTGGAACGCATCCACCAGCGCGCCGGGGTCCCCGTCCGCACGGTCGCCCCGGAGCCGGACGAGCCGGTCGATCCCGACACGGTGCTGCTCGTCGACGACGCGCACCTGCTTGACGACGCGCGGATCGGGGCGCTGCTGGCTCTGGTCGGCGGCCGTCGACACCGGCTGGTGATCACCCACCGCCCGTGGCCGCGATCGGCGGCGTTCGGTGAGCTGGTCGACGCCCTGCGACGCGACGGACAGGCCGTGCTGCTCACCCCGTTCACCAGGGAGCAGACCGTCGCGTACCTCGCCGGCACGGACGGGCTGAGCCGCCCCGCCGATCTGGTCGACTTCGTCCACACGCAGACCGCAGGTGTGCCCCGCGACGTCGAGCGGCTGGCCCGTGGCCTGGTCGGCGCGGAGACCCGGGCCGGCGCGAGCGTCGAACCACCCCGGTCCGTCGTTCTCGAGCTCGGGCCGGACCTGGACGTTCAGCCCACCGAGGTACGACGACTGCTGCTCGCCGTCGCGGCCGGCGGGGCGCTGCCGGCAAGCATGCTCGGCGCGCTGCTGGGTCGGGACCCGGCCGAGGTGGACGACCTGGTCGCCACGACCAGGGCGGCCGGGCTGCTCGGGGCGGACGGCCGACTCGCGCCGATCGTCCGGCGGGCCGTCGCGACGCTCAGCCCCAGCACCGAGCGGACGGCGGTCTGGCGTCGGCTCACCGAGTTGCAGCTCGCCCGGGGCGGCACGGTGCTGCCGCTGGTGCGCTCCCTGCTCGCGGTCGGCGCGCTCGGCGACTGCCCGGCCGCGACCCTGGCGGCCGCGGCGGACGAGGCGCTCGCCGACGAGCCGGCCTTCGCCGCCGAACTGTTCGCGGCGGCGACAGCGGCCGGGGGGCCGCCAAACGCGCGGCAGGCGCTCGCCGCCGCGCTCGCCGGTGACCTCGACGACGCGCTGCGGCTGGCGGACCGGCTGCTGGCCACGGCCGCTCCCCCGGACCGCGCCGAGGCCGCGGTGGTCGCCGCCACCGCCCTGGCCCACCGTGGTCACGTCGGTCGCAGCGTCGAGCTGTTCCGGTGGTCGGGGACGGCCTCGGCGGCGGCGTTCGCCATCGTCGGCGGGCTGGCCACCGGCGACCTGGCCGCCAGCACCGAATCGCCGGCGGGTGATCCGGCCGGCGAACCGCCCACGCTGCACGCCAGCGCCGCCCGACTGATGGCCAACGCTGTACGGGAGAGCGTGACCGGCCCGCCGACCGCCGCGCTCTCCGCGCTCGTGCAGGCCGCTGCCCTGCTGGAGCCGGACGGTCGGGCCGCGCTGCTGCCGGACAGCCCGGCGGCTCTCGCCGCGTTGACGGCAATGCACTGCGGTGAGCTGGAGATCGCCGAGCGGGTGCTGCACCGGGCCCTGGGCGCCGGTGTCGGCGGACCGCTGATGGCACGCCGCCACCGCCTGTTGCAGGCCTGGATCCTGATGGTTCGCGGGGATGTCCACGCCGCCGGCGAGCGCCTCGCCACGGTGACGCTCGACGGGCGGCCACTGGAGTCACGTGACCAGCTCTTCGCCGCCGCGATCCGGATGGGCATCGGCCGGCGCACCAGTGACCTCGGGGCGCTCAAGCGGGGCTGGGGGCAGGCGCTGGAGGCCGTGGTGCGGCACCCCGTCGACCTGTTCACCCTGCTGCCGCTGGGTGAGCTGGCCATCGCCGGCGCGCGGCTGGGTGACCTGGCCCGACTGGAGCCGTACCTCCAGCAGGGGCGCGCCCTGCTCGACCGCCTCGGCAACCCGCCACTGTGGAGTGTGCCGTTGCGCTGGAGCGGGCTGCACGCCGCCATCCTGAGCGGCGAACCGACGGTCGCCGACGACCACGTCACGGCACTGCTCGCCGCCGCGGACCACAGCCGGTACGCGGCAGTGGTCGCCGCCGCCGCGGAGAGCTGGGTGGAGGTGCTGCGGGGGGCCGTCGACCCGACCCGGGTGGAAGCCGCCGCTCGCGGGCTGCACGACACCGGGCTGTGCTGGGACGGCGCCCGCCTCGCCGGGCAGGCCGCCATCCGCACCGCCGACCGGCGAGCGATGACCACCCTGTTGGAGTGCGCCCGAGCCCTGCAGGGGCGGCCCTCTGCCGGGCCGGGCGGGCAGCCACCGACAGCCGGTGCGGGCACGACGCGGGCCGTCGGCCCCACCCAGCAGGGGCTCAGCGACCGCGAGTACGAGGTTGCCGAGCTGGTGCTGGCCGGGCTGACCTACCGGGAGATCGGCGACCGGCTCTTCATCTCGGCCAAGACCGTCGAGCACCACGTGGCGCGCATGCGCAACCGGCTGAACTGCGCCAACCGCACCGAACTGCTGGCGCTGCTACGTACCCTCGTCGCCGACCGGGCCAGCGACTCCGCCGGGCAACCGTGGCCGCAGCGGGCGAGCCGATGACCCGTGCCGACGTCCGGCTGCTCCGGACCAGACTTGCCGTACTCGCCGCCGTGCTGATCACCCTCTGGTCGTACGCGGCCTACGTGTCCAGCCAGGACGCCGTCGACCTGCTGCGCGTCCGGGCCCTCGCAGACACGCTGGGCCAGCCGATCGACCGGCTGATCCTGAGTCTGCAGACGGAACGCCGGGTCACCGCCGAGACGGTCGCCGGCGCGCAGCAGACGACGCCCGCACTTGTCGCGGCCCGCCAGAGCACCGACCGGGCCACCACCGAGGTCCGCGAGTTCACGAAGGGACGCGACCTCCGGCTGCTCAGCGCTGGCGCCGTGCGGGACCGGGCCGCCGAGCTGGTCCGCCGGCTCGACGGCCTGGGCACGACCCGATCCCAGGTGGACAGCGGGCGGCTCAAGGGTGCCGCGACGGTCGACGGGTACGACGAGGTCGTCGACGTCGCCTTCCGGGTGTACGGGCCGGAGTGGGGCGCGTACGAGAGCGACCTGGCCGCCGACACCCGCGCGGTGATCACGCTGGCCCGGGCCCGGGAGCTGCTCGCCCGGGAGGACACCATGGTCAGCGCCGCCCTGGCCGGCGCGCGGCTCGGCGTCGACGAGCGGCGGCGGCTGGCCGAGCTGATAGGCGTTCAGCGGTACGCGCGAACCGAGGCGGTGGCCGAGCTTCCGCCAGGTGGCCGGGGCGAGCCCGAGCGCCTCGCCACCGGCCCCGAGTTCGCGGCTCTGCTGGCACTCGAGGACCGGCTGCTGCTCCAGGCGGGCACCGCCGACGCCCTGGCCGGTCTCACCGTCCAGACGTGGCGGGCCGCGGCGGACGCCGCCCTCGGCGCGCTGCAGACACGTGTGACGACCGCCGCCCGCAGCAGCGTGGAGCGGGCCGCACCCGGTGCGGCGGGGCTGATCGCGCGGACCGGGGCCGTGGTGGGGCTCGGCCTCATCGTCGTACTCGTGCTCCTGCTGAGCTGGGCGGGCACCGTCCGCCGCCTCACCGAGGAGCTGACCGGGCCGAAGACCGACGCCCCGGCTCCGGCGCCGGAGACGCCGGCCGCGACACCTGACGCTCCGGCACCTGGCGGTGCCGCCGAGCGGGACCTGTTGCTGGGGCTGACCCGACGCAACCAGGTTCTGCTCCGCGAGCAACTCGGTCTGCTGGACGGGATGCAACGTCGGGAACGGTCCACCGAGGAGACCGGCGAGCTGTTCCAACTCGACCACCTCACCACCCGGATCCGGCGCAACGTGGAGAAACTGATCTCCCTGGCCGGCGCGACACCCGCCCGCCGCTGGCGACGCCCGGTGCCACTGCTCGACGTGGCACGTGGCGCGGTCGCCGAGGTGCCGGACTACCACCGGGTCCTCATCGCGCCGCACTGGCCGTGGTCGCTCGCGGGGCCGGCCGTCACCGACGTCATCCACCTGCTGGCGGAGCTGATCGAGAACGCCCTGGCCTTCTCCGGGGCCGACACCACCGTCCGGGTCAGCGGCGAACGGCGACCGCAGGGGTGCGCCGTCCTCGTCGTCGACGACGGGCCCGGCCTGGACCCGGTCGCGCTTGCCGAGGCGAACCACCTGCTCGACAACCCGCCCCCGGACGGCCCGCCCGCGGGCCGCACCGGTTGGTACGCCGCCGCCGTCCTCGCCGGCCGCTGCGGCGCCCACGTCTCCCTGCGCCCCAGCCAACGCGGTGGGACGGCCGCCATCGTGCACCTCCCCGCCCGGCTGGTCACCGGCACCGACACCGGCCGCACACCGGCCAGCGCACCACCCGACACCCCGTACCCACCGGCCCGCACCGGCGCCGACCGACCCGATCCGAACGGCGACGGCGCGCTGCCGACGCGGGTCCGCCACCCCGGGCCACCCGGCCCGCAGAACGGCAGGACCAGCCTCGACACGGTCGAGTTGCCAGTCGCGAGAACAGCGAGGAGACATCAATGACGTCTGCAGTGGTTACCGAGAACGGCCTGACCGACGCCCTGAACGACCTGGTCGACCGGGTGCACGGTGCGGAGTTCGCAGTGGTGCTCTCACCGGACGGGCTGCCGCTCGGTGGCTCGCGGCGGGTGGGGGCGAAGCTGGCCGAGCAGATCTCCGGCGTGGTCGCCGGACTGATCTCGTTGGGGCTGGCCGCCACCCGGACCTGCGACGCGGGTGAGCTGCGTCAGGTCGTGGTGCAGATGTCGCGAGCGTTCCTGTTCATCGCCACCATTCCGAACGGCACCATCCTCACCGTGCGGATCGCCGGCGACGACGTCGAGGTCGGTGACATGGCGTACGAGGTGGCGCTCTTCGTGGGGCAGGCCGAGCGGCACCTGCCGATCACGCTGGGCCCGGCCTCCTCGGTGACGATCGGGGACACAGGTGCACTCCAGCGGCGCCACTGACGAGGCGTGGTACGACGACGACGCGGGGCCGGTCGCCAGGCCGTACACGATGACCGGGGGGCGCACCGCGCCCGCACGCGGCCAGTTCGACCTGATCTCGCTCGTCGTCGCCCGGCGGGGAGTCACGCCCCCCACACCGCTCTTCCCCGAACAGGCGCGGATCGTCGGGTTGTGTCACCATCCAGTGTCGGTGGCCGAGGTCGGTGCGGAGTTGGACCTTCCGCTGGGCACCGTCCGGGTGCTGCTCGGTGACCTGCTCGCGGCCGGGCTGGTCGAGACGCACGACCCGCCGGTGCTGTCGGAACTGCCGACCGAGGACCTGCTCGAGGCGATACTCGTCGGGCTTCGCGGTCTGTGACCTCGCTGGTGCCATCCGCGACCCGGACGGGTCGTGGGCGCACGCCCGGCGACGAACTGAAGGAGAGACAGGCAGTGCCGGCAACACCACCCCAACCACGCCGTACCGTGGCGATCATCCTGCTGGATCGGGTCGTGGCCCTCGTCGCGGCCACACGGCGGGTGCTCACCGGTCGGGAGGACGTCTCGCGGGCCACCTGGCTGGCCGTCATCGCGGCGCTCGGGGTGTTGGTCGCGACGGCCGTCTCCGTCGTCGGGGTGCTGCGTACGCCGGAGAAACTGACGCCGGTGACGCTCGACCCGCCGCCGTCCGTGGAGCAGGTGGGCGCCTCACCGTCCGGCACGCCCCGGGCGCAGGCGCGGCCCGCGGTCACCAGCCCGGCGGTGCCCGCCACGCCGTCCGCCCCCGCCTCCTCGGCCCCGCCGGCCGTCCCGTCGTCGACCCGGCCCACGCCGACCGGTGCGACCGCCGAACCCACTCCGGCGGCCCTGGACGCCGACTTCGCGGTCACGGACAACGCCCTGCTCAGCTACGGCGCGACAGTGACGATCAACAACCCCGGCGCGGTCCCGGCACCGCGGTGGACGCTCGTCCTCACCCTGCCCCGGGAGTCACTGGGGATCAGCTCGGTCGAGGGGGCACAGGCCAGCCGGGACGGTGCGGTGTGGACGTTCGTGCCGGACGACGACACTGCTCAGGTGCCCGGTGGTGCCTCGGTGCGGGTGACGTTCCGGGTCAATGGTTCGTTGACGGGTGCCGCCCCGAAGGCGTGCACCATCGACGGGGTCGCCTGCACCGGCCTGCCGAGCTGAGCACAGCGGGGACGCCCCCGGTCGAACGCGGTACACCGGGCGTTCCGGCGGCAGCCACGCGTCATTGATCATCAGTTCGGGCGCGCTTCGTACCGTTCCGACCATGACTGTCCTACCCGCACCACCGTCGCTCCCCCGCGCCGGGTCGCGCCTCGGCACCCTGCGTACCCGGGCCGCGGCCTCCGTCGCCGCTCTCGCCGTCACCAGCGCCGCGGTGGCGGTCGCCGTCGCGACCTCGTCGCCCGCCACCGCCGAGCCGGGCCGCGTCGTCGTCTCGGAGAACTTCTCGGCCGGGTCGCTGCCCGCCGGTTGGAACGCGGTCGACGGCGCCTGGAAGGTCGAGAACGGCCGACTGTACGGAACGTCCGCCAGCTCCAGCGAGAACAACAAGATCACTTTCGGACGGCACCTGGACGACTTCCGCCTCGAGGCGACCATGCGCTTCGAGGCGGTCTCGGCCGCGACCCGCTGGGCCTCGCTCGGCATCGACGTCCCCGCCAACGCCGCGACTCCCTGGTGGATCGCCACCATGCGCAGCGGCACCACCGCCGCCAACGGGCTCGAATTCGCCCAGCGGACCACGGCCAACGCCTGGGTCGTGACGAACACCGCCGCCGCCCCGTCCGCCGCCGGCACCGGCCGGGACGTTCGCGTCGCCGTCGAGGTGCACGGCAACCAGGCCCGCTGGATCTTCGACGGGCGGGAGGCGATGCGGACGAGCAGCCTCCAGCGCTCCGCCGACGGCGTCCAGGGACTCTTCGTCAACGGCGCGACCGTGTCGTACGACGACGTCACCGTCACCGAGCTGGCCCCGAACGGCTACCTTCGCCCCGAGGGCAGCCCGCTCACCGTGATCGCCCACCGGGGCGCGTCCGCCGCCGCACCGGAGAACACCCTCGTCGCCCAGGAGATCGCCCGTAAGGGTGGCGCCGACTGGATCGAGAACGACGTCCAGCCGAGCAGGGACGGCATCCCGTTCATCCTGCACGACGCCACCGTGGACCGGACCACCGACGGCACCGGCAACATCCGGGATCTGACCGCCGCGCAGATCAAGGCGCTCGACGCCGGCTCCTGGTTCGGCCCGCAGTACGTCGGCGAGCGGGTGCCCACCCTCGCCGAGCAGCTCGCCGACCTGCGCACCCGGGGCGGCAACCTGCTCGTGGAGATCAAGGGCAAGCACACCCGGGACGAGGTCGCCACGATCATCAAGGTGATCCGGGACGAGCAGATGATGGGCCGGGTCTTCATCCAGAGCTTCGAGGTCGACGCCCTGAGGTACACCTACGAGATCGCCCCCGAGCTGCCGCTCGGCCTGCTACGCAGCACTCTCGACGCCGACCCGGTGGCGCTCGCGAAGGAGCTGCACCTGACCGCGTACAACCCGGACGGCAACGCGCTGCTGGCCAAGCCCGAGGTCGTCGCCCCGCTGCACGCCGCCGGGGTCGCCGTGATGGCCTGGACGATGGACTCCGCCGGCCTGTGGCAGCGGTTGGAGCGGATCGGCACCGACGCGGTCATCACCAACCGAGCCGCCGAACTGGTCGGCTGGAACTCGGCGTTCCTCCAGCGGGCCTCGACCGACCCGACCGTGCAGATCACCTCGCCGGCCGACGGGGCGCGGCTGGACCGGGCGCAGTCCCCGGTGATCGCCGTCGCCGCGACAAACGCGGACACCGTCACCGTCACCGTCGACGGCAGGAAGTCGGCCGCCGGGCGCAAGCTCGACCTGGCCAAGCTGACCGCCGGCCGACACACCATCGCCACCGAGGCGACCGGGCCCGAGGGCACCGCCACCGCGACCAGCACGTTCACGGTGACGGTGAGCCAGGCCGGCCTCGGCTACCTGCTCCTCACCTCGGGCGCGGACCCGGCCGCCGTCACGGCGATGACGCTCAAGCTGGCCCACGCCCAGTACGCCGAGCTGGCCACCTACGCCGACCGGCAGGCCGGCAAGCTGGTGCCGGCCGACGTCGCAAGCGTCATCGCCGCGGACGCCCGCACCCTCGCCCTGAGGTAGTGGCTCGCCGGGTGGCGCTGGTCGGACGGCCAGCGCCACCCGGTGTCGTCAGTGGACGGCGACAGACGGCTCAGCCGGCTCCTCGCGCTGCTGGACCAGCGGCAGCGCCGGCGCCAACGCCAGCGCCATGCACAGACCGCCGATGGGGAGCAGGTCCAGGGTGACCACCGGCAGGACGATGCCGGCCAGGAGCAGTGGCACACTCCACCACGGTAGCCGCCGTCGGGCCGCGAGCATGCCGGTGAGGACGAGCAGGCCGACGAAGAAGAGCTGCGGTACGACGTCGTAGAAGGCCACCTCCACGCCGGGGATGTCCTTGAAGTCGGCGGCGAGCCGCGACATCTCCGTCCGGTCCTCGGCCAGCAGACCCTCCACGATGTCCGCGCCGAACTGGACCATCGTCGCGGCGAGACCGACCAGGGCGCCGGCCACCACACCGGTGCGCCACGGGCTGCCCGGCAGCAGGCGGGCCAGCGCGAGCACACCCGGGACGAAGCACACCATGCCGGCGAGAGCGACCAGGTGTGCGGCCTGCCAGTCGAACCCGGGGCCGTACGCCCCGTCGGACCTTCCCCACAGCCGGACCAGGCCGTAGGCGACGATGCCGACCGGGCCGGCGATGACGAAGAGCGCAGCGCGTTTCATGCCAGCCAGCATGTGGCCGCCGGCGGCTGCCGACCTCCGGGAGCTTCCCCCGGTCGGCCCCGGATCTCGTCTCAGGTCTTTCACCGATGAACCCCGAGGCGCGGCTCACCGTTCGCTGATGAGCGGGGCGTAGTCGCTGCGGGTGAGCGGTCTGCTGGACAGGGAGCCGTCGGCCCGGGGCACGCCGAGCGGCCTGCCGTCGCGGAGGAAGGCCACGGTGGTGACGTCCTCGCGGCTGGTCAGGGTGCAGACGATCTGACCGAAGGCGAGCACCTCGTCGCTGCGGCCACCGTCGTGGGCCGGCTCGTCCACCGCGACCAGGGCCTGCGTCCCGGTCACCGTCGCGCCGGCCGCGTTGACCGCGCCCGGCAACGCGCTGGTCAGATCGTCGTCCCGTTCGACGCCGCTGGGCCCGGCGAGCAGGTGCCGCAACTGGTCCGCGATGGTCGGTGGACGGTCGACCCGCCGGACCACGGGGACGATGCGGTTGTCCCGGATCAGGCAGAGCGTCTCGGCGGCCGGGCCGGCCGGTGCGGTGGTGTCGGCGGGTGCCGCGCTGGGCAGCGGCCCGCGCGGGGGCGGCACCGCCCGGGGGGCGTCGTCGGTGGGGACGCCACAACCGGCGAGCAGCACGGCGAGCGTCAACGGAACGAGACGACGGTGCCTCACGACAGGCTCCCCGGCAGGGTCACCCGGAAGCAGGCGCCGCCACCCGGCCGGTCGGCGACCGTCACCTGCCCCCCGTGTGCGGCGGCGTGCTGGGCGACCAACGCCAGCCCGAGGCCGGTGCCGTCACCGGCGCCACGGGTGTGGGCGGCTCGCCCCCGGACGAACCTGTCGAAGATCGCCTCGCGATCCTCCACCGGCACACCCGGACCGTCGTCGTCGACCTCGATGACGCCGCTGTCACCGTCCGCGCCCAGGCGTACGGCCACCGGGCTGCCGCCGTACGTGACCGCGTTGTCGAGCAGGTTCGCCAGGACCTGGGCGATCCGCCGTCGCTCGACCCGCCAGGTCGGCGGGACGCCCGGTGCCAGGCGGACGAGCGCGGGCGACAGGGCGTACCCGTCGCAGGTCTCCCGGGCCAGCTCCACCACGTCCACCCGGGCACGGTGCGCGGGCTGGTCACTGCGGGCCAGGTCGATCAGGTCGTTGACGAGACGCTGGAAACGGTCGATCTCGTCGGCGACGAGGCCGGCGGCGGTGGCCGTCCGCTCATCCTGGTGTTCGCGGCGGCGGGCCAGGACGCTTGCCGCCGCGGCGAGGGTCTGCAACGGGGACCGCAGCTCGTGGCTGACGTCGGCGGCGAAGCGGCGGTCCCGTTCGATGCGGTGCGCCAGCCGATCGACCATCTGGTTGAACGACGAGGAGAGGCGGGTGAGGTCAGGGTCGGTGGCCGGGTCGAGCCGGGCGGTGAAGTCACCGGCGGCGATCTTCTCGGCCGCGTCGGCTACCGCCGTCAGCGGTCGCAGCCCGTGCCGGGTGGCGTACCAGGCGAGGGTGGCGCCGGCCCCGGCGACGAGCACCGCGACACTCGTCAACGCGAGGGCCAGGACCCGGAACGTCTGCTCCAACTCGCGCAGCGAGTTGACCTCGAAGTACGTCGCGGACGCGGACAGCGGCACCCCGACCACCAGGGCCGGTTGCCCGTCGACGCGTACCCGCTGCACGGCCGGCTCGCCGGCGGCGACGACCCGCAACAGCTCGGCGGGGATGGCGGAGGTCGTGCCGGGATCGGCGGCCCGCGCGTACCACTCGCCGTTGAGGTGCAGCACCGGCCGACGGCTGCCGCCGGTGTCCAACGACCGGAGCACCTCCACCACGTCCGGGGTGTCGGTGTCGAGGCCGGTCCGCACCACGGCGGCGTCGAAGTAGGCGGCCCGCAGGGCGATGCGTTCCCGGTCGTCGAGCAGGGAGCGGCGGGTCAGGTCGTAGGAGATCAGGGCCATCGACGCGGAGAGCAGGAGCGCGCCGACGGCGAAGGCGGCGGTCACCCGGGTACGCAGGCCGAGGCGTCTCATCGCTGCAGCTTGTAGCCCAGGCCCCGCAGGGTGACCAGGTGCCGGGGGTTCGCCGGGTCGGGTTCGATCTTCTGCCGCAGACGGCCCACGTGCACGTCGACGAGCCGTTCGTCGCCGCTGTCGTACCCCCAGACCCGTTGCAGCAACTGCTGCCGGGACAGCACCCGGCCGGCGTGCTCGGCCAGCTCACAGAGCAGCCGGAACTCGGTGCGGGTGACGGTGACCTGCTGGCCGGCGCGGCGCACCTCCCCCGCCTCCGGGCTGATCTCCAACTCGCCGAAGGCGACCGCCGGCACGGGCTCCGGCACCGCCGACGCGGCGACCGGGCGGGCGCGGCGGCGCAGCGCCCGCAGGCGGGCGGTCAACTCCCGGATCGCCACGGGTTTGACCACGTAGTCGTCGGCGCCGGCTTCGAGCGCGGCGACGATGTCGTCGGTGTCGTCGCGGGCGCTGACGACCACGATCGGAACGTCGTCGTCACGGCGCAGTTGCCGGATGCACTCGAAGCCGTCCAGGCCGGGCAGCATCAGGTCGACGAGCACGTAGTCGGCCGGGTGGTGGCGTTGGGCCCGCAGCCCCTCCTCGGCGGTGGCCGCGCCGAGGGCGTCGTAGCCCTCGTCCTCGAGTGCCAGCAGCAGCGCGAGCCGGATGCGGTCGTCGTCCTCGATCACCAGTACGGCCGTCATCCCGGAATCATCCTCGGCCAACCGTCGGGCGGCCAACCGTGTCAGCCGGCCAGCCGTTTTGTCACACAACTGTCACAGAGCCTTGCAGTGATCGCCAACCCCGCCCCGCACGGTGGGGGAAGGAGCGAGGGCTGACGGAGAGAGGGGTACGGCAATGGCGACGCCGGTGCTGCCCGCGAGGTACACGCTGCCGCTTGTCGAGGTCAGCGTCACCGAACTCGACCTGGGCTGCCTGCCGGAGGTCGGCGCGGTGTTCGACCGACTGCTCGCGCTGCGCCCGGCACGGGTCGTCGTCGACCTGTCCGACTGTCGGCACGTCGACGCGGCCGCCATCGGCCTGCTCCTCGACGTGCACCGGCGGCTGGCCCGCGCCGACGCGGCCCTCACCGTCCGCAACCCGAACCCTCGGGTCCGGCGCATCCTGCACATCGCCCGCCTGGATCAGGTGCTCTCGATCGTGAGCGAGGAAGGACCACCAGCATGACCGTCGTCCCGGACGAGTATCTGATGACCCTGATCTGTGACACCTGCGGCGAGACCATCCGCGGCACCGCGTGCGTGCTCCCCGACGCCGAAGTCGTCTGGACCCTGGTGGCCGAGCACGGCTGGAGCGGCTCCCCGTTCGCCACCGGGCCGCACCGCTGCCCGCACTGCAGCCTGCTGCCACCGTCGACAGGCGGCCGCACGTCGTGCGACGACCATGGCCCCGGCGGCATCCTCGGCATCGACCACCTCGACGGCACGACGGTCATCGCCGCCACGGGTGACATCGACCTGGACACCGGCGACAACCTGCGCACGGCGCTGCGGCACGTGGCCGAGGTGGGCGGGCACGTCGTGGTCGACCTGAGCGGGGTGCACATCATCGACTCGACAGGCCTCGGTCTGCTCGTCCGCGCCCACCGTGACGCCCGCGAACGCGGGGTCACGCTCTGCCTCGCCGCGCCGTCGCGGTTCGTCCGCACCGTCCTGCACACGATGCGTCTGGACAAGGCCTTTCCGATCTTCGACAGCCGCGACGACGCCCTCGCCCAGTTGTCCGACGGAGGCGAGAGGACCCACCCCGAGGGTCACGTGGTGACCGTTCCACGTTGACGGGCAGGCGGCGGGAGACCGGGTGGCGAGCATGTCTCATGCTGGAGTGGTGATTCGTTTCGTACTGAATGTGCTGTGGCTCATCTTCGGCGGAGGTCTCGTGCTGGCGATCGGCTACGGCATCGCCGCGCTGATCTGCTTCGTCCTGGTCGTCACCATCCCGTTCGGCGTCGCGTCGCTACGCCTCGCGGTCTACTCGCTCTGGCCCTTCGGCCGCACCCTGGTGCCCAAGCCGGGCGTGGGCGTCGGCTCCGGCCTGGCGAACATCCTCTGGGTGGTGCTCGCGGGTTGGTGGCTCGCGCTCTCACACATCCTCGCGGGCATCGCGCTGTGCGTGACGATCATCGGCATTCCGTTCGGCATCGCCAACTTCAAGCTCGTCCCGGCCGCCTTCTGGCCGCTCGGCCGTGAGGTCGTCGACGTGCCCTGAGGTCGTCGACGTGCCCTGACCACGGAAAACGGGAGACCACTGGTCTCCCGCCACTTCTAACTTATAGCGCACTGGGGGGCTTGCGGCAAGACCCGGTTTATGACGCAGAATCGTCGGCCGAGGCCAGATTCTGCCGAAATGGAAGTCATGAATTGGATTCCTTGCCCACCTCCGTGTTCGCACTCCCCGATCACCTCTCCGCCAAGGCCGACCCGGCGCTGATCGCCCACGACGAGCGGCACTTCGCGGCCATGGCGCGGAGCCTCGCGCAGCTGAGCGCCGAGCTGTCCGACCGCTTGGACACCGCACGCCGGGCGCCCGGCGGCAAGGGTCGGCAGGCCGTCGACCGGGACGAGGAGGTCCGCCGGCTGACGGCCCGGCTGCGCTCGCTGAGCCGCTACGGGCTGGACCTCTGCCTCGGCCACGTGGTCGAGGCGGACAACCCCGAGCCGGTGTACGTCGGACGTCGCGGCCTCACCGACAGCACGGGTCGGCGGCTGCTGCTCGACTGGCGCTCCCCCGCCGCCGAGCCGTTCTTCGGCGCGACCCACGCCAACCCGATGGGCCTGGCGAGTCGCCGCCGGTACCGCTGGACCCGCGGCCGGATCAGCGACTACTGGGACGAGGTGTTCACCCCGGACGGGTTCGTGGGGCACGCCGTCGCGCTCGACGACCAGTCCGCGTTCATCGCCAGCCTGGGTGGCGCCCGGTCGACCCGGATGCGCGACGTGCTCAGCACGATCCAGGCCGACCAGGACGCCATCATCCGCGCGGGGTCGGCCGGCGCCCTCGTCGTCGACGGCGGTCCGGGTACCGGGAAGACCGTCGTCGCCCTGCACCGCACCGCGTACCTGCTCTACTCCGACCCGCGCCTCGGCCAGCGTCGGGGTGGGGTGCTCTTCGTGGGGCCGCACCAGCCCTACCTGGCCTACGTCGCCGACGTCCTGCCCAGCCTGGGGGAGGAGGACGTGCAGACCTGCACCCTGCGCGACCTCGTCCCCGAGGGGGCCACGGCAACCGTCGACACCGACCCGGAGGTGACCCGGCTGAAGTCCTCGGCGGAACTGGTCCGGGCCATCGACGCGGCCGTCCGGTTCTACGAGGACCCACCGGCCGCCCCGATGACGATCACCGTCGGCGACCGCGACGTCCGCCTCGGCGCCGACGACTGGGCCGACGCGTTCCAGGCGCCCGGTCCCGGCACCCCGCACAACGAGGCGCGCGAGGAGATCTGGGAGGAGTTGCTCACCATCCTCGTCGAGCGGTACGACGGGGACGAGCCGGACGACGTCATCCGCGCCTCGCTGCTGCGCAACCGGGAGCTGCGGGCTTCGGTCAACCGCGCCTGGCCTCTGCTCGACCCGGCCGACCTCGTGGGTGACCTGTGGTCGGTGCCCGCGTACCTGCGCCGGTGCGCGCCGTGGCTCAGCCCCGAGGAGGTCCGCACGCTGCAACGCGACGAGCCCCGGGCCTGGACCGTGGCCGACCTGCCGCTGCTGGACGCGGCGCGGCAGCGGCTCGGTGACGCGGAGCGGTCGGGGCGCATCCGTCGGCGCGACCCGGCTGCCGCCGTCGAACGCGAGCACATGGCCCGGGTCGTCGACGAACTGCTCGCGGCCGACACCTACGACGACGGCGAGGGCCTGCTGGCGATGCTGCGCCAGCAGGACATGCGCGACGTGCTGGCCGAGGGTTCCGCGCTGCCGGAGGCCGACCCGGACCTGCTGGCCGGCCCGTTCGCGCACATCGTCGTCGACGAGGCGCAGGAGCTGACCGACGCCCAGTGGCAGATGCTGCTGGCCCGGTGCCCGTCGCGCAGCTTCACCATCGTGGGAGACCGCGCGCAGGCCCGGCACGGGTTCACCGAGTCGTGGCAGGAACGCCTCAAGCGGGTCGGGCTCGACCGGGTCACAATGGCCTCGTTGAGCATCAACTACCGGACGCCCGCCGAGATCATGGCGCAGGCCGAGCCGGTCATCCGGGCCGTACTCCCCGACGCCAACGTGCCGACCTCCATCCGCGGCAACGGGCTGCCCGTCGTCCACGGATCGGTCGCCGACCTGCTGTCGATCCTCGACACCTGGCTCGCCGCGCACGCCGAAGGGATCGCCTGCGTGATCGGCGACCCGACGTTCCCGCCGACGTCCCGGGTCCGGTCGCTGAGCCCGGAGCAGGCCAAGGGCCTCGAATTCGACCTGGTCGTCCTCGTCGACCCGGAGACGTTCGGCACCGGCATCGAGGGGGCGGTCGACCGCTACGTCGCGATGACCAGGGCGACCCAGCAACTCGTGCTCCTGGCCAGCGGCTGAGGGTGTAACGTCGCGCTCTTCGGCTGCCGCGCCGCCGGAGTCCGCGAAGGGGCATCCCCATGATCCAACCCACGCCCCCACGGCGTCGACTCGACGCCGCACTGGCCCGTCTCGCCATCACCTTCCGTGGGATGACCGCCCGTCCCGACGACGGCAACTGCGAGTGCCACTGGGGCAGTGCGGAAGAACTTGCCCTGCTCAAGACCCCGGACGTCGAGCTGGACCCGGACCTGCTGCGTCGCACCTACTGGGCCGGCGACTGGGGCTTCCCCGCCGCCATGCTGCGCCGGATCCTGCCTCAACTCGCCGCGGTCCTGGTCAGCGGCGAGGTGGAGCGTCTGGCCAGCATGGACCATGCGGGCCGAGCATTCGCGCTCGGCCGCTGGCAGCAGTGGCCCGCCGAGCAGTCGACGGCGATCCGCGAGTTCCTGGACGCCTGGTGGGTCGTCACGCTCACCGACCCAGACGCCGAGGTGCCGCCGCACGCGGTGCTGGCCATGCTCGTGGAAGCCTCTGGCGTGCTCGACCGTTGGCTCGACGCCTGGGCGACGGCAACCAGTCCCCTGGCGAACCAGCGGCTCGCCGAGGCGTTCGGAGAGTGGGAGTACGACCTGCTCTGCGACGATCTGCCGTGGAGCACCTGGGAGCTCACGGACGACGAGAAGGAGAGTCTCCGCGTGGAGCTCACCGCCTGGCTGCTCCAGCACGCCCCGGCCCGGCTGCGGATGATCGGCGCCGACCCGAAGCGGCTGCGCCGGATCAGACTGCTCGGCCTCGCCGGCCCGGCCCGCTGGGACGACCCGCACTGGCCGGACCTCGGCCGCTGACCGGGCCGTCCCACCGCTCATCCCAGCAGCGCCGCCCAGGGGCGGCCCTGCTGGGATGCCGGACCTAGTTGCCCAACGTGACGTGGAGAATTTTCTCGTTGCTGTTGTTCGGGGTGCTGTCCTTGTCGCCCTGGGTGGTGGTGGTCAGCCACAGACCGCCGTCCGGAGCCGGCTCCACCGTCCGCAGCCGCCCGTAGGTGCCGCTGAAGTAGGTCTGCACGTTCGTCAGGCTGGTGCCGCTGATGACCGCGCGGTACATCCGAGCACCTCGGGCACAGGCCACGTATAGCGCGTCGCGGACGATCGCGATGCCGGAGCAGGACCCTTCGGCGGTGGGATAGGTGCGGGCCGGGGCGATGAAGCCGGCCGTACCGCAGCTGCCACTGGTGCCCTCGCACGCCGGCCAGCCGTAGTTGCCGCCCTTGGTGATCAGGTTGGTCTCGTCCATGACCGAGTTGCCGAACTCCTGCTCCCACAGTCGGCCCTGCGAGTCGAACGCCAGCCCCTGCGGGTTGCGGTGGCCGTAGCTCCACACGTAGTTGCCGAAGGGGTTGTCCGAGGGGACGGTGCCGTCCGGGTTGAGTCGCAGGATCTTGCCTTCGAGGGCCGAGCGGTCCTGGGCGTAGTTGCCATTCTGGGCGTCGCCGGTGCTGGCGTAGAGCTTGCCGTCCGGGCCGAACCGCAGGCGGCCACCGTCGTGGTACTTGTTGCGTCGGATGCCGCTGAGGAGCACCTGCTCGCTCGCGGTGTTGAGTCGCCCGTTCTCCAGCCTGATCCGGACGATGCGGTTGTCGCTCGGCGAGGTGTGCATGATGTACAGCCAGCGGTCACTGGAGTAGCTGGCCGAGATGGCGAGCCCCAGCAGGCCACCCTCACCGTCGGTGCTCTGCACGTTCGGCACGGTGCCCAGGTTGGTCTTGGCCCCGGTGGCCGGGTTGAGCTGGATGATGTCGTGCGCGTCGCGGCGGTTGTAGAGGACGCTGCCGTCGGGAAGCGTCGCCAGGCCCCACGGGATGTCGGTGTCGGTGGTGACCTGCCGCACCCCGCACACCGGGTTGGCACACGCCGCGCCGGTGGTCACCGTCGCGGTGCCGCTGCGCGACGACGCGTTGTCCTGCGCGTCGCGGGCCACCACGTAGTACTGGTACGAGGTGTTCGCCGCCAGGCCGCTGTCGGTGAACGTGGTCGCCGGCGGCGCGCCGGTGACCGTGCCCACCTTCACGCCAGCCCGGTAGATGTCGTACGCCCGCACCCCGATGTTGTCGGTCGACGCGGTCCAGCGCAGCGTCACCGTGGTGCCCGAGGCGGTGCCGGTGAGCTGCTGCGGCGCGGTCGGTGGCTGACTGTCGGCCTGGCAGGGCGGTGGGGTGATCGAGACTGTGGCACTGGCCTGCGACACGTTGCCGGCGGCGTCGCGGGCGTTGACGTACAGGCCCCAGGTCGCCCCGGCGACCACCGTCAGGTTCGCGGAGAGCGTCGTGCCGCTCACCGACGTCATCAACTGACCGTCGTGGTAGATGTCGTAGAAGGCCACCGCGACGTTGTCCGTCGACGCGTTCCACGCGAACGTCACCGAGTTGCAGGTCAGGCCGCTGACCCGAGGGCTGCCCGGTGTCGTCGGCGGCTGGGTGTCCGCGCTGCCGAAGGACGTCGTCCACCGTTGGTTGGACTGCCCGTTGCAGGTCCAGAGACCGACTGTGGTGCTGTTGGCGGTGCCCGCGCCGTTCACGTCCAGGCACAGGCCGGACTGGACGCCGACGATGGTCCCGGCGGTGGTGATCCGGAAGCGTTGGTTGGCACCCCCGGTGCAGGTGTTGATCTGCAGCGCGGCCGGGGCGGTGGTGTCCTGACCGACCACGTCCAGGCACATCGTGTCGCCGTAGACCCGCAACTCGCCACTCGCGGTGAAGGTCCACGCCTGGTTGGCCTGACCGTTGCAGTCGTAGATGTTGATGCCGGCACCGGCGGTCGGGGTGTTGCCGACCACGTCCAGGCACCGTCCGCTCGCGACGCCGACGACGCTCGACGGTGCCGCGGCGGCTGCCGGCACACCGACGGCCAGGCTCAGCAGCGTCACCGCCGCCACCGCCGCCGGCAGCAGCCGTCGTGGGTGGCGTGGGCTTCTCCGCGCGATGACTCGCATCTGTCCTCCAGGGTCAGGGCACCCACCGGCCCACCCGGACGACCATGCGCCCGAACACGCCGAACGAGTACATTGACCATCAAAGATGTGGTCGACGCACAAGTCAAACGATGTCCCTCGATCGGGGGCAAACCCCCAGATCGGTGTACGTGACGGTACTCAACTGACCACCGTCGGTGCACCCGGTCCTCCTCCTCAGGTCGTAGGCGCATTGCCATCCTGCGCCAGATGGATCGGGGCGCTCGCTCGAAGAGGCTTGTTCCAGGGCATCGGGTGACGCCGCACGGACCTGTTCCGGGACACCCGTTCGCCCGGGAAGGCACCGACCGACGATGCGTCCGCTCTCTGTTCTCTCCGCCCGCCCACTCCGAGCCGCGCGGCCCACCGTCCGGATCGCCGCGGCGGTGGCGACCACAGTGGTCATCACCCTGACCGCCGCCGGCTGCGGCACGCCGAGCAGACCCGCGCCACCCATCCACGCCCCGGCGGCGCCGGTCGCCGCGAACGGGGCAGGCCCGGCCCTGACCGACACCGACGTCGACGCCTGGCTCGACGGCCTGCTGCCGGCCGCGCTGGACCGCACCGACATCGCGGGAGCCACGGTCGCCGTCGTCAAGGACGGCAAGATCGTCACAACCCGGGGGTACGGGTACGCCGACACCGGCGACGGTGACAGCGGAGCGGTTCCGGTCGACCCGGACCGGCACCTGTTCCGGATGGGATCGGTGTCGAAGCTCGTCACCGCGACCGCCGTACTGCAGCTCGTGCAGAGCGGGAAGCTCGACCTCGACGCCGACGTCAAGACGTACCTCGACTTCGACCTGCCGCGCCGCTACGAGCGGGCGGTGACCCTGCGGCACCTGCTGACGCACACCGCCGGCTTCGAGGAGCGGATCGCCGGCCTCATCGGCACCGAGGGCGGCGACGTCGACCTGCGCAGGGCCCTGATGACCGACCCGCCGGAGCAGATCTACGAGCCCGGCACCGTCCCCGCGTACTCCAACTACAGCAACGCGCTCGCCGGTTACATCGTCCAACGCGTGAGCGGTACCCGCTTCGAGGAGTACGTCCAGCGCAACGTCCTGGACCGCGCGGGCATGCCGTCGTCGACCTTCGAACAGCCCCTTCCGGCGGCCCTGCGCGACCGGATGTCCAACGGGTACGACACCTCCACCGGACCCGCCGCGCCGTTCGAGATCGTCGGTACGCCTCCGCCCGGCGCGCTGAGCGCCCCGGCGACGGACATGGCGCGGTTCATGCTCGCCCAACTCGGTGAGCAGGTGGGCTTCGCGCCCCTGCTGGACCGACCGACCCGCGAGCTGATGCAGCGGCCGGCGCTCGACGCGACGTCGTTGGGCACACTCGCCGACGGGCCCCGGATGACGCTCGGGTTCTTCGCCGAGGACCGCAATGGCCACCGTATCCTCGGCCACGGCGGCGACACCAAGTACTTCCACTCCCACCTGCAGATCTACCCCGACGACCGGGCCGGCATCTTCCTCTCCCTCAACAGCAACGGCTCCGGCGCCCTGGACAGCCACGAGCTTCGCGAGTCGATCGTGAACGGCTTCGCCGACCGCTACTTCCCCGCCCCCGACGGCGCGTCGACCGCCGGCGTGGATCCGGCGACCACCGCCAGGCACGCCGCGCTCGCCGCCGGCACGTACGAGTCCTCACGAGCGGTGCGGAGCAACTTCCTGACGGCGATCGGCCTGGTCGGTCGGACCACGGTCAGCGTCGCCGACAACGACCGGTTGCTGGTGCAGCCGGGCCCCCTCTCCGACGCCCCCGCCCTGTACGAGGAGGTGGCGCCCTGGGTGTGGCGTGAGGTCGGCGGGCAGCGCACGATCGCCATCCGGGCCACCGACGACCGGATCGAGGCGATCAGTTTCGACTCCGCGTTCGCGTTGCTGCCGGTCGAACCGGCCCGCGCCTCCACGGTCGCCATTCCGGTGCTCGTCCTGTCGACGGTCGTGCTGCTCCTCGCCGTCCTGTCCTGGCCGGTCGGCGCGATCGTCCGCCGTCGGCTCGGCGGGGCACCCCGGGAGCGGGCCGGGCGCACCGCGCGCATCCTGAGTCGCCTCGCCGTCGCCGGCACGCTGCTCGCGTTCGCCGGTTGGGTGCTGAGCATCGGCAGCATCATGAGCCTCCAGGACGTTCCCGCCGCCGCCCTGCGCACCATTCAGGTGCTGCAACTGGTCGGTCTGCTCGGAGTGCTGCCCGCCACCGTACGGCTGGTGGACGACATCCGACGCCACGTCGGATGGCGACGGATCGCCGGCAGCGGCCTGGTCCTGCTCGCCCTCGCCGGCGCGGGTTGGTTCGCCGTGGAGTTCCACCTGCTCGCGCCTAACATCTCCTACTGACCCACCCGACCCGGGACGATCCGGAGCAAGGATGCGCACCGCATGAGGGACGACGCCCACCTCGAACCCGGCACACCAGGACTGACGACGTGGCTCGACGGACGACTCACCCGCCTCGGGGTGACCGGGGTGTTCGCCCGGGACTGTCTGCTGGCGACGGTGCTGACCGTCGTGACGTTCACGCTGCTGACAGTGCTGTTCTGGTTCGTGGCGCCGGAGGAGGGGGTCTCGTTCGACCCGACGTGGGCCTGGCTGCTCGTCGCCATCTGCTGCGCGCAGGCGATGCTGCTGTGCCTGCGTCGGGTCCGGCCACTGCTCTGCCTCGCGCTCGTCGTCGGTCTCCAACTGCCCATCATCGTCGTCTCGCTGCCCGAGGCGACCATCCGGGGCATCGCCCCGTTCGTCGTGGCGTACACCGTCGGGTCGTTGCTGCCGGTTAGGCGGGCGCTGCTTGCCGTCGGCGCGGTCGTGGTGACGGAGTCGATCGCGGCCGCCGTGGTGGTGACCCCGGATCTGGTGACGGCCGCCGCGTACGTCTCGGCGAGCGCCCTGACCTACGCCAGCGCCACATTCGTCGGCGGTTACGTGGCCACCTACCGCCGCTACGTCGAGTTGGTCCGGGTGCGGGCCGACGAGGCGGTCCGCGAGCAGCGCACGAAGGTCCAGGCGGCGATCGGCGCGGAGCGCTCCCGGATGGCCCGGGAGCTGCACGACGTGGCGGCCCACCACCTCTCCGGCATGGTCGTGCAGGCGGCGGCGGTGGAGCGGCTCATCGACCGGGACCCGGCCGCCGCGAAGGCCGGCGTGGCGTGGATCCGGAGCCAGGGCAAGGAGACCCTGGACAACCTGCGGCTCGTCGTCGGTGTCCTGCGCGGCCGGCCGGGGCACGAGGGCGCCGACGGTGCCGTCCCGGTGCCGGGGCTGGGCATGCTCGACGACCTCGTCCGCACCGCAGGCACCCTCGCCGGCCCGGTGGAGTTCGTCCGGGAGGGCGAGCAGCGCGAGGTGTCGCCGATCGCCGACGTCGCGCTCTACCGGATCGCGCAGGAGTCACTCAGCAACGCCCGTCAGCACGCCCCGGGCGCTCCGGCCCGGGTGGTGCTCCGCTTCGAGCCCCGCTCGGTGTCGCTCGAGGTGGTGAACGAACCCGCCGCGCCACGACGCGTACCGGCGGCGCGTACCGGCGGCGTCGGCCTGGTCGGTATGCGCGAGCGCGCCCAGCTCATCGGGGCGGCGTTCACCGCCGGCCCGACGGCGGCCGGTGGCTGGTCGGTCGCCGCGACTCTCCCGACGAACGGTCCCGCCACCTCGCTGTCCACGGAAGAGGCCCCGGCATGATCAGAGTGATGCTCGTCGACGACCAGGCGGTCGTCCGCGCCGGCTTCCGCGTCATCCTCGAACAGGACGGCGAGATCGAGGTCGTGGCGGAGGCGTCGAGCGGGTCCGCCGCGGTCGAGCTGGCCCGCCGGCTGCAACCGGACGTCATCTGCATGGACGTCCGGATGCCGCACGGCGACGGCCTCACCGCGACCCGGCAGATCGTCGCCGAGGCGACCGGGACGCCACCGGCGGTGCTCGTCGTGACGACCTTCGACCTCGACGAGTACGTCTTCGGCGCGTTGGAGTCGGGCGCCAGCGGTTTCATCCTCAAGGACTGCGAGCCGGAAGAGCTGATCGAGGCGATCCGTCGGCTCGCGAACGGGTACGGGCTCGTCGACCAGGCCGTCACCCGTCGGGTGATCTCGGAGTTCGCCAGGCGTACGCCCGCTCCCCGCTCGGACGCGGCGGCGGCACACCAGCTGACCGCGCGGGAAACCGAGATCGTGGAGCTGCTCGCGCAGGGCCTGTCGAACGTCGAGATCGCCGAACGGCTCTACATCGAGACCAGCACGGTCAAGTCGCACCTCGGGCGTGCGATGGCGAAGATCGGCGCGCGGGACCGGCTACAGACCGTCGTGTGGGCGTACCAGAACGGGGTGGTCCAGCGGTGAGGCGGTAAGCCTGTCGTGCCGCCGACCCGCCGTCGAATGTGGACACCGCCGGAGTACCATCCCGCTCGTACCGCTGTGATGACCTCCAGCTCTCGACCCCTCGATAGGAGCCTGGCATGGCCGGTCCGGACCCCGAACTCGCCGCGAAACTCCAGCCCGACGTACCGCACGCGGCGCGGATCTGGAACTACTGGATGGGCGGCAAGGACAACTTCCAGTCCGACCGGGCGGCCGGCGACGCCGTCGCCGAGGTCTACCCGGAGATCGTCGTCATGGCGCAGCAGTCCCGGGTGTTCCTGGTGCGGGCGGTGCGCTACCTCGCGGCCGAAGCGGGCATCCGGCAGTTCCTGGACATCGGCACCGGCCTGCCCAGCATGCAGAACACGCACGCGGTCGCCCAGGGCATCGCGCCCGACTCCCGCATCGTCTACGTGGACAACGACCCGATGGTGCTCGTGCACGCGCGGGCGCTGCTGGCCAGCACGACGGTGGAGGGTGTCACCACCTACGTTCCCGCCGACTACCACGACCCGGAGAAGATCCTCGCCGAGGCGGCGCAGACGCTCGACTTCAGCCAGCCCGTCGCCGTGATGTACATGGGCGTGATGGGCTACGAGCCGGACCTGGCCGAGGTGCGGTCGATCGTCGAGCGGACGATGGCCGCGATGCCGTCCGGCAGCTACCTCGTGCTCTGGGACGGCACCGACACCAGCCCCGAGGTGGTCGCCGGCGCCGAACGGCTGGCGCAGAGCGGCGGGGTCCCGTACATCCTGCGCAGCCCGGAGGAGCTCGACAGTTGCTTCGCCGGGCTGACCAAGGTGGAGCCCGGCCTGGTGCCGATCCCCCGGTGGCGGCCGGAGGACCCGGACGCCGTCGGCATCGACGCCTACGGCGCAGTGGCCCGCAAACCCTGACCGGCACGACGTCCGCCCTGCTCCCGCCAACGCGCTCTGGGAGCGGGGCGGACGTCGTTCACCCGGCGCAGCTCATGGTCAACCCGTCGGGGACCGCGCTCGTCGTCCCGAGCAGACCGAAGGTGGTCGCCCCGTCCAGCGCCAGCACCCCGTTGTAGGGGGCGTTGCGGACGGTGACGTCGGCGCCGACGGTCTCGGCCACCCCACGCCAGACGGTCTGGATCTGCTCGTCACCGGACCACCGCCAGGACACCCGCCAGTGATCCAGCGGTAGCGTCCCGGTGTTGCTGACCGTGACCGTGGCGACGAAACCGTTGCCCCAGCGGGCGTCGATCGTGGCCGTCGCCCGGCACGACGTCAGCGCGGCGGTCCGCGCCGGCCCGATCGAGTAGGGGTCACGTTTGCCGTCCGGGTCGGTGAACCGGTACCAGTACTCCGTGTCGGGCGTCAGGCCCCCGATGGTCACCGTGCCGCTGCGCTCCGGCCCGGAGACGGCCGAGGCCACCGGCGTCCGCCACTGTTGGGCGTCCTCGCGGCTGGCGAAGAGGCTGACGGTCATCGGCGGGTCGTAGCCGCAGGGCGGCCGGAAGAAGATCGAGTACGAGATGGTCACGCTCGTGGTGGTGACGCCGGAGACATTCGCGCTGATCGGGAGAGCCGGTGGGCAGGTCGGTGTCGGCCCCGGCGCCGGCGTGGTCGCCAGCGTTGGCGTGAGCGTCGCTTCGGCGGCGGTGATCGTCGCCCCGGTCACGGCGGCAAGCGCCAGGGTGGTGACGGCGAGGAACATGCGAAGCATCGGTACCTCCGTGATTGCCGGGCACCGATGACCGAGGTGGAAGCCGGTGCCGCGCTCGGGCTTCCGGTCGGCGACGAGGCTGCCCGGCGCGGGTGACAGGGCCACCCCGCGCGCCCCGCGGACCGGAGGAGATCTGGTGCGCGCTGGCTCCCCGAGCACGACCGAACCCCAGCATGGCAGTCGACGGCCATCGATACAACCCGATCCCGCGCCGTCATTGGGGAGACGTGTCGACCCGCACCCGATCGCTCTCCCCGTCGGAGAGGAAGGCCGCCACCGCCTGCCCCTGCTCGACCACGGCATCCCGCTCAGGCCGGGAGAGAGCGCGCAGCGGGCTCACCGTCACCGTGCCCGACTCGACGCGCCAGGTAGCCGTGACCCGACCGTCGACGAGCACCACGCGTTCGCCGGCCACCGAGAGCAGACGGTGCGCGTCGTCGATGATCCGGCTGCGGTCGTCGTAGCCGAGGATCGCGTTGTCGAACGCCGGCAGGAACCGCACCGGGGCGGGTGTGCCCGGGTCGGGGCGGGGCGCGTCGGGAAGGTCGATCAGCTTGCGACCACGCTCGTCGCGGAAGGTCACCAACTCGTCGCGCAAAGCGGTCACCGCCGCCGGCAGCCCGGCGAGCCCGCACCAGGCGCGCAGGTCGGCGGTGGTCGCAGGGCCGAACGCGGCCAGATAGCGGCGGACGAGCACCTGGCCGACCGGGTCGGCAGCGTCCCCGGTCGGCGCGGCGACGTCCCGACCCAGCCACGCGGAGAACAGGGCATGTCGCACGCCACCCTTCGCGCGCCATACCCCGCGCGGTGGCAGTTGGACCAGCGGGAGAAGCGCGACAGCCATCTCGCCCAGGGCCCGTGGCCCCGCCGCCGGCCAACGCTCGGCGAGCGCCCGCCCGATCTCCGGCATCGAACGTGGCGCACCGTCGGCAAGCACCTCCCGGGCGACTGCGGCGAGGTCGTCGAGGTCGACACCGGCCAACTCGCCGCGGTAGACCCCGAGCACGCGTTGGCGCAGCATGGCGTCGTGACGGCCGCGCCAGGCCACGGCGTCGTCGGCGACGAGCAGGTGGACGGTGCGGCGCATGAGGTGGGTACGCACCACGTGTCGCTCGGTCAGCAGGGTCGAGAGCACCGTCGGGTCGAACGCGGACAGCCGCGACCACAGCCCGATGAACGGCTCCTGCGGCTCCTGGGCCTGTAGGCCACCGAGGTGGGCGACGGCGTCCAGGGCCGGCAGGTCGGCGCGGTCGAGCAGCAGTTGCCGGGCGAGCGTCGCGCGGTTGAGCGCCCGGGTGTCGAGAACGGTCATGAGGTCCCTTCGGCCGGCCCCATTATCCGACCTGGGGCCGACAGTCCGGGTGTCCGACAGTCCCGGGTACGCGGTGCGCCCCGCCCGGCGGTACCGGGCGGGGCGAGGTCGAGCGGGGCGATCGGATCAGTGCTTGCCCACGAAGATCCCGATGCCGTTGGCGACCATGCGTTCCGTACCGTCGGACGGGCTGTTGCGGGCGGTGGCCGCGGCCTGGCCCGGTTCGCGGACGGCGACCGTGCTCGAACCGCCGCCGTCGAGGTTCACCGCGGCGTCCGCGCCGAGCGAGCGCATCAGGTCGGCGAGTTCGGCGATCGTGAACCCGGCGCTTGCCGGTGCGCGGCCAGCCAGGGCGACCAGATAGACGGTCCGACCGTCGGGGCTGACGCCGGCCGCGCTGCGTACCGCGGCGGTCCTGGTGTCCAGGCCGGCCAGCGGCGCACCGTCGCGCAGGATCGGCGCGCCACCGACCGCGAAGGTCAGCTTCGGCTGGCCGGCGGAGACGAGCTTCTCGCGCACCTGCACCCGGTCGCCCACGGTGAGGTCGTCGAGCGCGTCCGCGCCGCCCTCGCGGCCGACGAGCACCTGGGTGTCGGCCGGGATCGCGCCCGCACCTGGCGTCCGACCCACCGTGGTCACCACACCGTCGCGGACGGTCACCTCGTAGGTGTGGGTGCTGCACGGGTCGCTGCGGCTCGTGTCGGTGCCGCAGGTGGCCCGGACCCGGGAAGCGGTGCCCCAGTCGGCGGTGAACAGGCCGACACCGTCGACCGGCAGCGCGTACTGGTTGAGGCCGCCAAGTGCGATCGCGCCCTTCCCGCTGCGCACCTCGCCGTCCAGGCTGAGGGTGTCGACGCGCGCCTTCCCGTTCACGCCGACGCCGAACACGTCCCGGGTCGAGGTGCCGGGGGCGAGGCCGGGGCCGAAGCGCTGCGCGGTCGGCACCGCGAACTTCAACTCGTCTCCGTCGGCGATCTCGGGACCGGACGACGAGTAGGTCGGGGTGACGCCGGCGTGCGTCTCGCTGTTGTTGAAGAAGTCGCCGTTTACGCCGGCGACGGCACCCTGCTCGTTCGTCATCGCCGAGACGACGGTGCGCTGGGCCACCGCGTCGGGGTGCAGCAGGTCCAGGGAGACCTTGTTCTTCTTCAGGTCGGCGGTGAGGAGGTAACCGACGGTGACGCCCCGGGGTGTGGTCACCTCGAACGAGCCGTAGGTGACGCCCGGGGCGAGCTGCTCGGTCGAGGTGATGGTGATCGGGGTGTCCGTCGCGGGTACCGTGGCGGTCGCGGCGTGGGCGACGCCGGCCGGCGTGACGAGCGCGGTCAGCCCCGCCGCGAGCAGCAGCGCCAGACGTGGGCGTACGAGGTGCGGTGACCTCATTGCCGCTCCTTTCCTGGTGCGTTCCCGGCCTGGGCCGGGATGGTCGAGCCGGGCCGGCGGTCGACCGGTCCGGCGATGATCTTCCTGGTCAGCCGATCATCCGGGGGTGAACACCGGAGACTGCGGACGTGAACCGCCCGCACCGTCTTGATCAACTGCCGGAGCGGCGACGACCCGGTCGGCGCGGTACCGGGGTGCCAAAAAGTTTTGTGCACTTCCTACAACTGAGCGACTGTTGGTTCGGTGGTTGCGCCATAGCGCTCGCCGTCGCCACCCGGAAAGGTGATCACTGCTGGGAGCCGTCGTCTCTCGGCACGCAGGTCGAGGTCTAGCTAAGGGGTCTTTCGGGTGTTCAACCGTGTCGCCATCGTCAACCGTGGTGAAGCCGCCATGCGGCTCATCCACGCGGTCCGCGAGCTGGCCGCGGAGACCGGCATCCAACTCGAAACCGTCGCTCTCTACACCGATGTCGACCGCAACGCCACGTTCGTCCGCGAAGCGGACATCGCGTACGACCTGGGCCCGGCGTCGGCCCGGCCGTACCTCAACCTGGCGGTGTTGGAGCGCGCCCTGACCGAGACCGGCGCCGACGCCGCGTGGGTCGGCTGGGGCTTCGTCGCCGAGGACCCGGCCTTCGCCGAACTGTGCGAGAAGATCGGCGTCACCTTCGTCGGGCCGAGCGCGGACGCCATGCGCCAGCTCGGCGACAAGATCGGGTCGAAGCTGATCGCCGAGAAGGTCGGCGTGCCGGTCGCGCCGTGGAGCCGCGGCGCCGTGGAAACCCTCGCCGCCGCCCGGGCCTCGGCAGCCGAGGTCGGCTACCCGCTGATGCTGAAGGCGACCGCCGGTGGTGGCGGGCGCGGCATCCGCGTGATCAGGAACGAGGCCGAACTCGACGACGCCTACGAGCGCACCAGCCAGGAGGCGGCGCGGGCGTTCGGCAGCGGCATCGTGTTCCTGGAGCGCCTGGTCACCGGGGCCCGGCACGTCGAGGTCCAGGTCATCGCCGACGGGCAGGGCACCGCGTGGGCGCTCGGCGTCCGCGACTGCTCGGTGCAGCGACGCAACCAGAAGGTCATCGAGGAGTCGGCGTCGCCGGTGCTCGACCCGGCGCAGGCCGCCGAGCTGAAGACGTCGGCCGAGCGGCTGGCCGTGGCGGTCGGCTACCGCGGCGCGGCGACGGTGGAGTTCCTCTACCACCCGGGCGACCGCCTGTTCGCCTTCCTGGAGGTCAACACCCGTCTCCAGGTCGAGCACCCGATCACCGAGCTGACCACCGGGTTCGACCTGGTCAAGGCGCAGCTGCACGTCGCCGGCGGCGGGCGGCTCGAGGGCGCCCCGCCGGCCGAGCGCGGCCACGCCATCGAGGCCCGGCTCAACGCCGAGGACCCCGACCGCGACTTCGCGCCGTCGCCCGGCCGCATCGCCCGGCTCGACCTGCCCAGCGGCCCCGGCATCCGGGTGGACACCGGCGTCAGCGAGGGCGACACCATCCCCGCCGACTTCGACTCGATGATCGCGAAGATCATCGCGTACGGCCGTGACCGCGACGAGGCGCTCGGCAGGCTGCGTCGGGCGATGGCGAACACCACGGTGATCATCGAGGGTGGGGCGACGAACAAGAGCTTCGTCCTCGACCTGCTCGACCAGCCCGAGGTGATCGACGCCAGCGCCGACACCGGCTGGATCGACCGCGTCCGCGCCGAGGGCCGGCTCGTCACGCACCGCCACTCCGCGGTCGCCCTGGCGGCCGCCGCCATCGAGTCGTACGAGGAGGAGGAGCGCGCCGAACGGCAGCGGCTGCTGTCCACGGCGGCCGGTGGACGGCCGCAGGTGCAGCACGCCAGTGGCCGACCGTTGGACCTCAAGCTGCGCGGCGTCTCCTACCGCACCCGCGTGGCGCGCGTCGGCCCGCACCGTTTCCGGGTCGGCATCGAGGTCGGCCCGGTCGTGCGCACCGCCGACGTCGAACTCGACCGCTTCGACCGGCACACCGGCCAGATCGTCGTCAACGGCGTCCGCTACCGCCTGCTCACCGGCACCTACGGGCCGACGCACCTGGTCGAGGTGGACGGCGTGACGCACCGGGTCAGCCGGGACGAGGGCGGCGTGCTGCGTTCCCCGATGCCCGCGCTCGTCGTCGCCACACCGCTTGAGGTCGGCGCCGAGGTCGAGGCCGGCGCGCCGGTGCTGGTGCTCGAAGCGATGAAGATGGAGACGGTGCTGCGGGCACCGTTCAAGGCGCGGCTCAAGGAGTGCGCCGTCTCGGTGGGCAGCCAGGTGGAGGCCGGTGCGCCGCTGCTGCGCCTGGAGCCGCTCACGGACGACGCCGAGGAAGCCGCGGACGACGCGAGCGCCGAGACCGTCGAGTTGGACCTGCCGACCGCCGCCGAGAACGTCCCGGCGGACGAGCGCAGCAGGCGCGGCCAGGAGGACCTGCGGGGTCTGCTGCTCGGCTTCGACGTCGACCCGCACGACGACCGTCGGGTGCTCGACGGCTACCTCACCGCCCGCCGGGAGGCCACCGAAGCCGGTCAACGGCCACTGGCCGCCGAACTCGACCTCATCGAGGTGTTCGCCGACCTGGCCGAGCTGAGCCGCAACCGGCCGACGGGCGAGGACGGCGGCGCCGCGCACGTGCACAGCGCCCGGGAGTACTTCCACACCTACCTGCAGAGCCTCGACGTCGAGCGGGCCGGGCTGCCGGACGCCTTCCAGACCCGGCTCGGCAAGGCCCTCGGCCGGTACGGCATCACCGACCTGGACCGCACCCCCGCGCTCGAAGCCGCCGTCTTCCGGATCTTCCTCGCCCAGCAGCGCGGCTCCGCGGACGCGCAGGTCGTCGCGGCGCTGCTGCGCGCCTGGCTGCGGGAGACCCCACCGGACGAGACGCTGCGTGAGCCGGCCGGCCTCGCCCTGGAGCGGCTGATCGCCGCCACCCAGGTCCGCTTCCCCGTGGTCGCCGACCTCGCCCGTGGCGTGGTGTTCGCCTGGTTCGCCCAGCCGCTGCTGCGCCGCAACCGCGCCCGCGTCTACGCCGAGGTCCGGGGGCACCTGCGGCACCTGGACGCGCACCCGGACGCGGCGGACCGCGCCGAGCGGATCGCCGCGATGGTACGCAGCACCGAGCCGCTGGTCCGGCTGCTCGGCCAACGACTCGTCCGCGACCACCTCGACAACGCGGTCATGCTGGAGGTGCTGACCCGGCGTTACTACGGCAACCGGTCGCTCACCAGCGTGCGTACCCGCGACGTCGCCGGCTGCACGTTCGTGATCGCCGGGCGCGCCGACTCGAGCGTGGTCTCCGCCGCGGTGAGCTTCGACGCGCTCGGCAGTGCCCTGCGTGGGCTGGCCGAGCTGGCCAGCGGCGAGGACGCCGTGGACGCCGACATCTACCTCGGTTGGGAGAACCAGCCGGAGGACTTCGACGCGATGGCGGCCGCGCTGGCCGAGGTCATCGCCGCGCACCCGCTGCCGCCTCAGGTCCGCCGGGTGACCACCACCGTCGCGGGGCGCGGCGGGGCGGTGATGCACCATCACTTCACCTTCCGCCCGTCGGGCGCGCCGCTGGCCGAGGACCGGCTGATCCGGGGGCTGCACCCGTACATCGCGCAGCGGATGCAGTTGGAGCGGCTGCACAAGTTCGACCTCACCCGGCTGCCGTCGTCCGACGAGGAGGTCTACCTCTTCCAGTGCGTGGCGCGGGAGAACCGGGCCGACGAGCGTCTCGTGGCGTTCGCGCAGGTGCGTGACCTGACCGAGCTTCGCGAGCAGGACGGCCGGCTGGTCGCGCTGCCGACGACCGAGGACGCCATCGCCGCCTGCCTCGACTCGATCCGCCGCGCCCAGTCGCGGCGGCCGTCGAAGACGCGCTTCAACACCAACCGGATCGTCGTCTACGTGTGGCCGCCGAGCGAGCTGACCCGCGAGGAGATGGAGATGATCGCCGGGCGGGTCCGCCCGACGACGGTGGGCGCCGGCCTGGAGGAGATCCTGTTCATCGCGCGGCAGCGCGACCGCCGCACCGGCGAGCTGACCCGGATGGCCGTACGGATCTCGTTCGACGCCGCGGGCGGCGCCGAGCTGGCCGTCGGGGAGCCGCCGGTCGAGCCGATCGAGCCGCTCGACGAGTACCGGCTCAAGGTGCTGCGGGCCAGCAGCCGCAACACCGTCTACCCGTACGAGCTGACCGGCCGGCTCGGTGACTTCGTCGAGCACGACCTCGACGACGAGCACAGGTTGGTGCCGGTGCAGCGCCCGAAGGGGCGCAACGCCGCCGCCATCGTCGCCGGGGTGGTCACCACCCCGACCGAGCGCTACCCGCAGGGTGTCACCCGGGTGGTGCTGCTCGGTGACCCGACGAAGTCGCTCGGCGCCCTGTCCGAGCCGGAGTGCCGACGGGTGATCGCCGCACTGGACCTGGCCGAGCAGATGAGGGTGCCGCTGGAGTGGTGGGCGCTCTCCGCGGGCGCCCGGATCTCGATGACCTCCGGCACGGAGAACATGGACTGGGTGGCCGCGGCGCTCAAGCGGATCGTCGAGTTCACCCAGGCCGGCGGTGAGATCAACATCGTGGTCGCGGGCATCAACGTCGGGGCGCAGCCGTACTGGAACGCCGAGGCGACGATGCTCATGCACACCAAGGGCATCCTGGTGATGACGCCCGACTCGGCGATGGTGCTCACCGGCAAGCAGTCGCTGGACTTCTCCGGTGGGGTGTCGGCCGAGGACAACTTCGGCATCGGCGGCTACGACCGGGTGATGGGGCCGAACGGGCAGGCGCAGTACTGGGCGCCGAACCTCACCGCCGCACGGGACGTGGTGATGGCGCACTACGACCACACGTACGTCGCCCCCGGCGAGGACGCGCCCCGGCGGGCGGTCACCACCGACCCGGCCGACCGGGACATCTCCTCCTTCCCGCACGACGTGGCGGGCAGCGCCTTCGCCACCGTCGGAGAGATCTTCTCCGTCGAGGCCAACCCGGACCGCAAGAAGCCGTTCGACATCCGTACGGTGATGCGGGCCCTCTCCGACCAGGACCACCCGGTGCTGGAGCGGTGGGCCGGCATGGCGGACGCGGACACCGCCGTCGTGCAGGACGTCCACCTCGGTGGCATCCCGGTCTGCCTGCTCGGCATCGAGTCCCGGTCGGTGCCCCGGCACGGCTTCCCGCCCACCGACGGCCCGGACACCTACACGGCAGGCACGCTCTTCCCCCGCTCGTCGAAGAAGGCCGCGCGGGCCATCAACGCGGCAAGTGGCAACCGGCCGCTCGTCGTGCTGGCGAACCTGTCCGGCTTCGACGGCTCACCGGAGTCGATGCGCAAGCTGCAACTGGAGTACGGCGCAGAGATCGGCCGGGCCATCGTGAACTTCCAGGGGCCCATCGTCTTCTGCGTCATCTCGCGCTACCACGGCGGTGCGTTCGTGGTGTTCTCGAAGGCGTTGAACCCGAACATGACGGTGCTGGCGCTTGAGGGCTCGTTCGCCTCGGTGCTCGGTGGCGCACCCGCCGCCGCGGTGGTGTTCTCCGCCGACGTCAACGCCCGGACGGCCGCCGACGCGCGGGTACGGGACCTGGAGGCTCGGGTCGCGGCCGCCAACGGCACCGAACGCGCCGCGCTGACCGCCGAACTCGACGAGCTGCGTTCGTCGGTGCGGGCGGAGAAGCTCGGCGAGGTGGCCGCGGAGTTCGACCGGGTGCACAACATCCACCGCGCCGTCGAGGTGGGCTCGGTGGACGCCGTCGTCCGCGCCGCCGAGCTGCGTCCGCGCATCATCGAGGCCATCGAGGCCCGCCTGGGGTAGGCCGGTCGGTGCTCCGACGACGTCAGCACCACCGGTCGTCGACCGGTGGTGCTGACCGTGCCGGGGTGACGTGAGGTCTAGCTGAGCGCGGCGTTCAGGACGACGGCGATGACGAGCCAGACGATGACCGTGCCGACACCGACGCCGACCATGGCGAGCGCCTTGACGGCGGTTGCCATCCGGGTGCGGGCGACTGCGAGGTTCGCCGCGACGCCCAACGCCCCGACCAGCGCGCCCAGGATGCCACCGACGGTGAACAGCAGGATCGGCAGCATCACCAGGATGCGCAGGAAGACGGGCATGGCAGGCCCGGTCCGGTGCCGCACACCGTTGACCTCGACGGTCGGGTAGGGGTCGGCGAGGACGTTGCGCACCGTGGCTTGGACGACACCACCGTCCACTGTTGGCAACGCGTAGTTTCTGCCCGTCCTCTGGGCTGGCACTCCGCCGACGGTGACAGCGGGATGGCCCCAGATTGCCTTGGTGGCGACGACGACCGGGCCAGCCACGCCGACGATGTTGAGAGGTTCGGTGTTCACCGGCGTGATCTTAGGAAGCGCAACCCGCCTCGTCCATCTCGTTGACCGTGCGGATCGTCCGCCACGTCAGGTGGCGCGGTACGTCGCAGCCGGGCGGCCACGTCGGTCGGCGTGCACCCGCAGGGCGACCTGCTGTGCCATCGTCCCGGACGGGAAGAACAGCGCCTCGTCCTTGCCGAGCAGGGATGCCATCCGCCGCTCCAGCACAGCCACCGGTCCGTCCGGCCCGTGCGGTGGCGTGTCGGGGTCGACCTGAGCCAGCATCGAGCGCAGCATGTCGTGCGGTCGACGGTGCAGGTCCGAGTGCAGGAAGAGGGAACGTCGCACGACCATCGCGGGGCATCCAATTCGGCGGGGCCGGGCCCGCGGCGGCGGGGGTGCCCGGCCAGGCTTACCGGTCCGGCAGCCCACCTTGTTGCAATATGTTGGCAATAGCTGATGCTCGCGGGGTACGTGCCTCGGCCGGTCAGTTCCACCGGTCCTGGTTGAGGAACCGCGCGAAACCCCGCCACGAGTTCGGCCCCATCATCCCGTCGATCGGGCCGGCGCAGCCCCACCCCGAGGCGAGGCGCTGGACGGCCTTCCAGGTGTTCGTTCCCGGCACGCCGTCGAGCGGACCGGTGTAGCCGTAGCCGCGCATGGCGTGTTGCAGTGCGGCATAGGTCCGCGTACCGGGCACGCCGTCCATCGGGCCGGGCTAGCCGGAGGTGATCCGCAGCCAGTTCTGCATGCGTTGGTAGAAGATGGTGCCGGGAATGTCGTCCTGCTCGGTGGATGTCTTCGGCAGGCCCCCGCCACCCGGGTTCTGGTTGACGTAGGTCAGCGGGTTGATGCGTACACCGCCGGGGTTGATCATGTGCCAGTGCACGTGTGGGCCCGTCGAGCTGCCGGAACCGGGGGCACCGGCCGCACCACCCGAGCGGCCCACGATCGCGCCGGCGCCGACGGCGGTGCCGTTGGCCAGCAGGAACTGCGACAGGTGCAGGTACTGGCTGCGGTAGCCGTCCGCGTGCTGGATCGTCACCGTGTGGCCGCCCGTACCGTTGTTCGGGATGTTCTGGATCGTGCCGGCACCGCAGGCCGGCAGGTTCGTCCCGACGCCCATGGCGAAATCGATGCCGCCCAACGAGCCGCGGTTGAGGTGGTCCTGCCAACTTCCGGTGATCGGGTAGCCAGCGAACGGGTCGCAGATGACCATGGACCACCGAGGGTAGCCGGCGAAATGATTTCGACCAATGTCGGCAGCGCCGCACGGGAACGGGAAGCCGCCCTCAGCCGATTCGTCGCCCGTGACCCGGGTCGGCCTCAGCCTGCCAGGCGGCGACGAGGTCCTCGCGCGCCCGCGCGACCCGGGAACGGATCGTGCCGACAGGGCACTGGCAGACGTCCGCCGCCTCGGCGTACGACAGGCCGAGCACCTGGGTGGCGACGAACGCCTCGCGGCGCTCCCGGCTCAGACCGGCGATCAACTGGTGCAGGGTCACGCCCTCGTCGGCGCCGGCCGTGATCGCGCCGGCGGCCTCGGCCGCAGCCTGCCAGTCCGGCACCGACGCCACCCTCGGCCGGACCACCGCCGTCCGGACGTGATCCACCGCGACGCGCCGGGCGATGGTGAACACCCAGGTGCGGGCCGACGAGCGGCCGGCGAAGCCGGGCAGGTTGCGAAACGCCCGCAGGAACGTCTCCTGGGTCAGGTCGTCGGCCTCCCCCGGCCCGGCCAGGTGCGACAGGAACCGCCAGACCTGGTCCTGCAGGGCCCGGATGAACGCCGTGGCGGCCTGCCGGTCACCCTGGCCCGCCTCCCGCGCCCACCGGGTCACCTGGTCGTCGTCAGCGACACCGCTCCGCACCGACCACCGTCCTGTGTGCCACGGGCGCTCCTCCATGCCGGGATGCCGTCGTCGGAACGCCGCCGGTCGGCCGCGCACTCTGGTGGTCGTCGGCCGGTCCGGAAAAGTTCCCGGGCTGCCCCGATCAGCTCGGGAGCGCAAGCTCGGGCATGCTCCACGATCGCCAGAGCCGGCTGTAGCCGCCCCCGGCCGCCAGCAGTTCGGCGTGCGTGCCGTGCTCGGCGACGTGCCCCTGCTCCAGGACGACGATGCGGTCCGCGGTGGCCGCCTGGCTGAGACGGTGGGCGACGACAAGCGTGGTACGGCCCTCGGTGGCCGCCACGGCGGCGCGGTCGAGGTCCCGCGCGCCGGCGCTGCCCGCCTCGGCGGTGGCCTCGTCGAGGACCGCGACGGCGGGATCGGCGAGGACGAGCCGGGCCAGCGCGAGCTGCTGCGCCTGGGCCGAGGTGAGCTGCCGCCCACCCTCCCCCACCGCGGTGGCGAGACCGTCCGGCAGGGTCCGCACCCATTCGGTGGCGCCGACGAGGTCGAGGGCGGCGGCGATCTCGGCGTCGGTGGCGTCCGGGTCGGCGAGGCGCAGGTCGTCGGCGAGCGGCCCGGCGAAGACGTGCACCTCCTGGCTGATCAGCGCGATCTCACGACGGAGCCGGTGCTCGTCGAGCTGTGCCAGCGGCACGCCGCGCAGCGTCACCGCGCCGTGGGTGGGCGCGATGATGCCGGCGATGATGCCGGCCAGGGTGCTCTTGCCCGCGCCGCTCGCGCCGACCAGGGCGACCCGCTCCCCTGGTGCGAGCCGCAGGGCGATGTCCCGCAGCACCACCGGCCCGTCGTCGTAGCGGTGCTGCGCGACTGCCACCTCGAGTGCCGCCGGCATGGCCCGCCCGTGGCCCGCGGGTGCGGTGCCGGCGGGTACCGCGGTGTCCGGCAGGGTGGTGACCCCGACGAGCCGGGCGAGGCTGGCCCCGGCCTGCAACACCGAGTCCGACTCGAACAGCAGCAGGCCGATGGGGTTGAAGAGGCGGTGGAAGTAGAGCGCGGCCGTGGTGGCGGCGCCGACGGTGGCCAGGTCCTCGCGGACCAGCAGGAAACCGGCGAGCAGCACGGCGGCGAGCCCCACGAACTCCGAGCGGTTGATACGCAGCCCGAAGCGGGTGAAGAGGCCGAAGATCTCCAGCGACAGGTCGCGGGCGACGCCGGAGCGATCCGCGATCCGGGTGACGTGCGCGTCCTCCATCCGGTAGGCGCGTACGGTGGCCGCGCCCCGCAGCGCCTCGGCCGTCGCCTGCGCCCGCTCGCCGGTCGCCACCCGCTCGCGCGCGTAGTACGGCACCGACCGTTTGAGGTACCACCGCAGCGCCACCGCGTACGCCGGGGCCGCGACCAGCCCGGCGATGCCGAGTCGCCAGTCGAGGGCGAAGAGCCCCGCCGCGGTCAGCACGACGGACAACACCGCGCCGAGGAAGGCGGGGCCGCTGGTGGCGATCACGTTCGTCACCACTGCCACGTCGTCGCCGGCCCGGGCCACCAGGTCGCCGGTCCCGGCCCGCTCTAGGGTTGCCGACGGCAGGTGCAGGGCGCGGTCGAGGACCCGCTCCCGGAGTCGGGCCAGCACGGTCTCGCCGAGGCGCGCGGCGACCGCCGCTCCGGCCGCGGTGAGGAGCCCCGCGAGCACGGCGGCGCCGGCGATCACGCCGGCCCAGGCCAGCACCCGTGGCGTGTCGGTGCCGGCGATGACGTCGTCGACGAGGCGGCCGAGCACCCAGGGGGCGACGAGCCCGGTCGCGGCAGCGGCGACGAGCAACGTGCCGGCGACGGCGGTGAGGCCCGGGAGGAGGGCCAGTTCGGTACGGAGGGCGGTCCAGGTCTGCCGGCCGGTGGCCGTCGGCAGGAGCTGCCGGGTGGTCGGCTCGGTCGTCATCGCAGGGTCTCCTCGCGGTAGCGGGCGTCGCTGGCGAGCAGTCGTTCGTGGGTCCCCTCGGCGACGACCCGTCCCCGGTCGATCACCGCGACCCGGTCGGTGATCCGCAGCAGCGTCGGGCTGGTGGTGACGAGCACCGTGCCGCGGGCGCCCGCCCCGCGCGCCTCGGCGAGTCTGGTGGCGAGCAGCGCCTCGGTCACCGCGTCGACAGCAGTGGTGGGGTTGTGCAGCACCAGCACCGGCGGGTCGGCGACGAGCGCCCGCGCCAACCCGATGCGCTGGCGCTGCCCGCCGGAGAGGTTCGCTCCGCGTTCGGTGAGCAGGCGGTCCAACCCGTGCGGGTGCGCGGCGAGCACGTCCTCGGCGGCGGCAGCCCGTACGGCGGCACGCAGGACCTCGTCGTCGACGGGCGCGCCGGCGCTCAGGTTGGCGCGGAGCGTCCCCTCG
Organism: Micromonospora sp. NPDC048835; assembly: GCF_040649995.1. Classification (NCBI taxonomy): domain Bacteria; kingdom Bacillati; phylum Actinomycetota; class Actinomycetes; order Micromonosporales; family Micromonosporaceae; genus Micromonospora; species Micromonospora sp. NPDC048835. The sequence continues at coordinate 107,949 of NZ_JBEZGM010000007.1, forward strand.
AACAGCGCCACGTCGTGCTGCTCCACCAGGACGAGGGCGCGCGCGGCGTCGGTGTGCAGTTCGTCGGCGGGCACGCCGTCGACGCGGACCGTCCCCCGGTGCTCCGCGCGGGGCACCCGGCCGGCCAGCAGCGCCACAAGTGCCTCGGCCTCGCTCGGGTCGTAGGCGAGTACACCCAGGATCTCACCGGCGCTTACGCGCAGGTCGACGTCGTCGAGGCCGGCGTACGAGACCCGGTCGAGGGCGAGCCGGGTGAGGCTCGGGGTGGGCGGCCCGGCGTCGCCCGGCTGGACGACCGGCGGGGCACCGAGGACCCGGGCCACCCGTCCGGCGGAGGCTCGGGCCATGGCGAACAGTTGGACGCAGTACCCGAGCGTCTGCACCGGCTCGGCGATGAACTGGGCCAGCCCGACCACGGCGACGAGTTCGCCGATGGTGAGCCGCCCCTGCAGCGCGAGCCAGCCGGCGACTCCGGCGACCGTGGCGAGGAAGAGACCGTTGACAGTGGTGGTGAGCCCGAGGTGCAGACCCTTGGTGGTGGCGGCGCGCAGGGTGACGTCCAGCGCGTGCCGGCTGGCGGCCGCGTACCGGCGGGCGGCGTGGTCCTGCGCCCCGATGCCGCGCAGCACGCGCAGGCCGGTGACGAGGTCGACGGCGAGCGCGGTGGTGGCCGCGAGCGCCTCCTGCTGCGACGTGCTGCGCCGGGTGAGCAGCGGCGCCATCCGCTGGAGAGCGACCACCAGCAGGGGTACGCCGATGAGCACCCCGAGGCCGAGGGGTATGTCGACGACGAGCAACGCGACGGCCGCGACCACGATGGCGGTCAGCGCCGCGGCGGTGAGCCCGGCGACGCGTACGACGAGCGCGGACAGCTCGGCGTCCGAGGCGGTCACGGAGAGCAGCTCGCCGTCGCGCAGGCCCGACCGGCGTCCGCGCGGGTCGAGGGCGCTGCGGGCGATCTCGACCCGGGTGGCGTGCGCCTCGTGTTCGACGGCGGCGAACGCCAGTCGCGCGCCGGTCCGGTAGGCGAAGGCGAGCACCGTGAACAGGGCGGCCAGACCGGCGAGCGAGAGCACCAGGGCGCCGACGTCGCCGGTCGCCACCGCGCGGTCGATGACCACGCCGATGGCGACCGGGACGAGGGCTTCGGTGGCCTGGTGGGTGCAGAGCAGCGCGATGCCCCCGGCGACCCGGCCGCGCTGTCGACGCAGCGCGCGACGGAGCACCACGGCGCCGGTGGTCTCGACGACTGTCATGCGCGGATCGATGAGGGCACGCGGCTGACTCCGTTACGATTAGGGCAGGCTAACCTAACATGACTCCGCAGCGGGGTCGGAGCCACCCGTCACCACGGGCGTGCCGGGTGGGCCGGGCGCCACGCCGCTCACCAGTCATGGACCGTGCCGTCCTTGAGCCGGTTGAACGGCAGGTACGCCGGCTCGTACGGGAACCGGGCCGCCACCTCCTCGTCGAGTTCCACCCCGAGCCCCGGCTGGTCGCCCGGGTGCAGGTAGCCGTCGGTGAAGGTGAACGACTGCCGGAACACCTCGTCGGCAAGCGGGGTGTGCTTCATGTACTCCTGGATCCCGAAGTTGTGGATGGCCAGGTCCAGGTGCAGCGCCGCGGCCATCCCCACCGGTGAGATGTCGGTGGGGCCGTGGATGCCGGACTTGATCTGGTACTGGGCGGCGAAGTCGAGCAGCTTGCGCATCGCGGTGATGCCGCCGGTGTGGGTGACCGCCGACCGGACGTAGTCGATCAACTGCTCCCGGATCAGGGTCTGGTAGTCCCAGACGGTGTTGAAGACCTCGCCGATGGCGAGCGGGGTGGTGGTGTGCTGGCGCACCAGCCGCAGTGCCTCCTGGTTCTCGGCCGGGGTGCAGTCCTCCAGCCAGAACAGGTCGTACGGTTCGAGGGCCTTGCCGAGCTTGGCGGCCTGGATCGGGGTCATCCGGTGGTGGCCGTCGTGCAGCAACGGCAGCTCCGGGCCGAACTCGGCACGCACCGCCTCGAAGACCGTGGGCAGGTGGCGCAGGTACGCCCGGGTGTCCCAGTCCTCCTCGGCGGGCAGTGGGGTGCGCTGCGCGGGCTCGTAGTCGTAGCGCTGACCGGTGGCGCTGGGCTGTGCGGCCACACCGTAGACGGCGTTGATCCCCGGCACCGAGGTCTGCACCCGGATCGACCGGAAGCCCTCGTCGAGGTGGCGGCGGATCGAGTCGAACAGCTCCGGGATGTCCCGTCCGGACGCGTGCCCGTACGCCATGATGCCGGTGCGGGACGCTCCGCCCAGCAACTGGTAGAGCGGCATGCCCGCGGCCTTGGCCTTGATGTCCCAGAGCGCGACGTCGACGGCGGCGATGGCCGCCATGGTCACCGGCCCACGCCGCCAGTACGCCGAGCGGTAGAGGAACTGCCAGGTGTCCTCGATCCGGTGCGCGTCGCGCCCCATCAGCAGCGGGGCGACGTGGTCACGCAGGTACGAGGCGACGGAGAGTTCGCGGCCGTTGAGCGTGGCGTCGCCCAGGCCGGTGATGCCGTCATCGGTGGTGATCTTGAGGGTGACGAAGTTCCGGTCGGGGCTGGTCACGATGACGTCTGCTGCGACGATCTTCACGGGGTGCCTTTCCGTCGGTGCCGGTCGGGGGGCGGTAGGTGTCGTGCTCACCGGCCATCGAGGGACGCTACGCGGCCTCCCGCTCGGGATGAAGCCACTGTGGAGCAGACCGTCCCGTCCGTGGCGCTCAGCCCGGACCGGCGCGTGCCGGCGCACGATGATCGGGTGATGAGAAACAGGTCAGGAAGGGGTCCTGGTACCTGTTTTTCATCACCCGATCATGGTTGGTGCGGCCACGGGGCGAGCGCCGGCGCTACTGGGTGCTGCTGCCGCCCGGTCGACCCGCACCAGAGGGCCGGTGCGCGATGCGGGGCGCCCGCACGGCGGAGGCGTTGACCGACCCCGGGCGGTAGTCCCGTGCCGCGCTGGCCACCATCTCGTCGGTGTCGCGGGCGAGCGCCTGCCGGATGTGCGGCGGCACGAACTCGGACGTCGCCATCGCCAGCCGGACCTGCACCGCGCGGTCGTCGACCAGGCGGGCGAAATCCGCCTCGCTCAGCTCGACGGCCCGCACCAGCGCGGCGCGGACGTCGACCACCGGGTCCGCCGCGAGCGCGCTGCGCTGCTCGGCGGTGGTCCGCGGGTTGCGGGCGACTCCCTTGCGTACGCGTGCGGTGCGATCGGCCAGCAGGGCGGTGATCACGTCGGGGTCGTGGGTGTGGGTGGCGAGTCGTTCCCGTACCTCGGGTGACACGTCCTCGATCAGCCGGGCGGCCAGCTCCGGCTCCAGCTCACGACTCTCCGCGAGGAGACCGCGAAGCTCCTTGTCCGAGGTCTCCGACATGACCCGACGGATCGACTCGTCACCGGCCGGGTTGCCGGCCACCGCCCAGCGGACCCACCGGTCGGCGTCCTTGACCAGGCGCATCAGGTTGCCGACTGAGGTCGAGGGGTTCCTGGCGACGGCCTCCCGGACCTGACGATCGTGGTCCCTGGTGAGCGGGCGCAGGGCCTGCGCCGGTGCGTCCACCCGGGTGGCCACCGCCTTGCGGACCACTGGCGACGGGTCGGAGGCCAGGTCGATAAGGGTCATTTGTGGCGTTGTGGGGTCTTGCGCGAGGGCCAGTCGTGCGTCAGCGCCACCACCGATCGGACGATGCTCGGTGGTGCTGGACCGGCTGTGTCGGTCGGCTGCGCCGACGTCCTGCTGTTTCCCCATCGCGCAATCATGTCACGCACCCGATCTGACCTCCGGCGGCAGCGGCGCGATCAGCGCTGGGCGGGCAGTCGCAGGCCGGCCATGCCGCCGTCGACAGCCAGCGAGGTGCCGGTCACCGACCTGGTCGCGGGCGAGGCCAGGTAGAGGACGGCGGCGGCCACCTCGTCGGCGGTCACCAGCCGGCCGGTGGGCTGACGGGCGGCCAGGTGGCGCTTCTCCGCCGTGGGGTCGGCCGCACCGGCGAGCAGGCGGGCCACCCACGGGGTGTCGACGGTGCCCGGGGCGACACAGTTGACCCGGACCCCCTCGGTCACCAGGTCGGCGGCCATGGCGAGGGTGAGGGCGTGCACGGCGCCCTTCGACGCCGAGTACAGGGCGCGTTTGGGCAGACCTGTGGTCGCCGCGATCGAGGAGATGTTGACGATGGCGGCGGACGACGACCGGCGCAGGTACGGCAGGGCGACGGCGCTCGTGCGGGCCACGCCGGAGACGTTCACGTCGAGCACCCTGCTCCACTGCTCGTCGTCGTCGTCCTCCACGGTGCCGACCGCCGAGACAGCAGCGTTGTTCACCAGGATGTCGACGCCGCCGAACACCTCCGCCACCGACGCGAGGGCCGCGCTCACCGAGGACCTGTCGGCCACGTCGGCCGCGACCGGGTGCACCCGAGGGTCCCCGGGCAGGCCCGAGACGTCCAGGTCCAACACCCCCACCCGGGCGCCGGCGTCCAGGAATGCGCGTACGCAGGCGTTTCCGATGCCCGATCCACCGCCGGTCACCACCGCCACCAGGCCGTCACACCGCATGCTTCTCTCCCCTGCCATCAGGCGTTCGTGAGCGGGCTGCGCTGACGGCCGAGGCCGTCGATCTCGACCTCCATCACGTCGCCGGCGACGAGGTACGGGAACCGGCCGGAGAGCGCCACCCCCTCCGGGGTGCCGGTGTTGATGACGTCGCCCGGGTCCAGGACCGTGTACTGCGACAGGTGCCAGACCAGGTAACCCACGTCGAAGATCATGTCCTTGGTGCTGGAGTCCTGCCGGGGCTCGCCGTTGACCCAGGAGCGCAGTCGCAACGCCTGCGGGTCGGCGATCTCGTCGGCGGTGGCCAGCCACGGGCCGAGCGGTTGGAACGTCTCGCAGGACTTGCCCTTGGACCACTGTCCACCGGAGACGGCGAGTTGGAAGTCGCGCTCGGAGACGTCGTTGGACAGCGCGTACCCGGCGACGTGCGCGAGGGCGTCGGACGGTGTGGCGAGGTAGCGGGCCCGGCGCCCGATCACCACCGCCAACTCCACCTCCCAGTCGGTCTTCGTCGAGCCGCGCGGGATCAGGACGTCGTCGTGGGGGCCGACGACGGTGTTGGGTGCCTTGTAGAAGATGATCGGTGCGGTCGGTGGCTCGGCGCCCGACTCGGCGGCGTGCGCGGCGTAGTTCTGCCCGACGCAGAGCACCACCCCGGGGCGGGCGATGGGCGCGCCGATCCGCTGGCCGGTGATGTCCACCTCGGGCAGGTCGGTGGCCTCGCGGACCCGCTGGACGCCGTCGCCGGCGAGGAACTCCCCGTCGATGTCGGCGGTGAGCGACGAGAGGTCGAAGTGCCGACCATCGGCGAACAGCACGGGACGCTCCCGCCCCACGGGCCCGACGCGCATGAACTTCACGAACCGACCTCCACTGCGGCGGTGAGCCTATTTCCTATAGGATGGTGCACCTGTTAGTGGTTACCCGCTCACGCCAGCACAGTCAAGGGGTTGCTGAAGGAGACGAGATGGCCCAGCAGGACGCGCGCGAGGGCCGGCTCCGCCCCGCCCGACGACTCACCCTCGCCGAGGACGTCTACGAGTCGATAAAGACGCTCGTCATGGACCACATCCTGCCTCCGGGTGAGCGGGTCAACATCGACGCGCTCGCCCGCGAGCTGGACGTCTCCCCCACCCCGGTCCGCGAGGCCCTCGCTCGGCTGGAGGCCGACGGCCTGGTCCGCAAACGCCCGCTCTCCGGCTACACCACCACGCCGTTGCTGACCCGCGCCGAGTTCGACGACCTGTTCGACGTCCGGCACCTGCTGGAGGGCGCCACCGCCGCGCGGGCCGCCACGCACGCCTCCGCCGAAGCGCGCGAACGGATCAGTGCCGAGGCGGCCGCGAGCATCGACGTGGAGGCCGGCGACGGCTACCGGCGGCACGCCGCGTTCACCGCGCTGGACGCGACGTTCCACGACCTGATCGCCGAGGCATCCGGCAGCCCCCTGCTGCGGGACACCATCACCCGGCTGCACTCACACCTGCACCTGCACCGGCTGTACTTCCCGGTCGCCGGCGCACCGGACACCACCACCGAGCACCAGCTCATCGCCGCCGCCATCGCCGCCGGCGACGCGGCAGCCGCCAGCGAGGCGATGCGCGCCCACCTCAGCGCCGCCCGCGAGCGCCACCTGCCCGCCTTCGACGGGCCCCCCGGCCCCGCAACGCCGCGCGACTCGGCCTGACCCACCCCGGAGCTGCCATGCGGATCGCCCTCTTCATCACCTGCGTCAACGACCTCGCGTTCCCGGCCACCGGCATCGCGGTCACCCGCATCCTGCGACGGCTCGGCCACACCGTCGACTTCCCCACCGCCCAGACCTGCTGCGGGCAGATGCACGCCAACACGGGTTACCGGGCCGAGGCCATGCCGATGGTGCGCAACTACGTCGACGTCTTCGACTCCTACGACGCCGTCGTCGCGCCGTCCGGGTCGTGCACCGCGATGATCCGCGACCAGTACCCGCGCCTGCACGCGCCGGCCACGTCGGTGGCCGCCCGCACGTACGAGCTGTCCGAACTGCTCGTCGACGTGCTCGGCGTCACCGACGTCGGGGCCGAGTTCCCGGAGACTGTCACCTACCACCCGACCTGCCACGGCCTGCGGATGCTGCGCCTCGGCGACCGGCCGCTCACCCTGCTGCGCCAGGTACGCGGCATCGAACTGGTCGAGCTGGGCGACGCCGAGGAGTGCTGCGGCTTCGGCGGCACGTTCGCGCTGAAGAACCCGGACGTCTCCACCGCCATGCTCACCGACAAGTGCGACCGGGTCCGCGACACCGGCGCCCGGGTGCTCGCCGCGGCCGACAACTCCTGCCTCGCCCACATCGGCGGCGGCCTCGACCGCCGCCGGTCGGGCGTACGGGCCGTGCACTACGCCGAGATTCTCGCCGAGACGGGAGCCAGCTCATGAGTCATCCGGTCGCACCCGCCACCGGGAGCGGGCGGATCCGTACGCCGCTGCCCTTCCCCACCGCCGCGAAGCCGGCGGTCGCGGACGCGCAACTGCGGGCCAACCTGCACCGGGCCACCCGCACCATCCGGGCCAAACGAGCCCGGGTCGTCGACGAGGTGCCCGACTGGGAGGCTCTGCGCGACGCCGGCTCGGCCATCAAGGCGGACGTCCAACGTCGATTGCCGGAGCTGCTGGAGCAGTTCGAGGCGTCCGTCACCGCCGCCGGCGCCACCGTGCACTGGGCCCGCGACGCGGCCGAGGCGTGCCGGATCGTGGTCGAGTTGACCCGGGCCACCGGGGCCGACGAGGTCGTGAAGGTCAAGTCGATGGCGACCCAGGAGATCGAGCTCAACGAGGCCCTGGAGGCCGCCGGGATCGCCGCGTACGAGACCGACCTCGCCGAGCTGATCGTGCAGCTCGGCGAGGACTCCCCGTCGCACATCCTGGTGCCGGCGATCCACTACAACCGGGCCCAGATCCGGGAGATCTTCGAGCGTCGCATGGCCGACGCGCCGGCGGACCTGACCGACGAGCCAGCCGCGCTGGCCGAGGCGGCCCGCGCCCACCTGCGACGACGGTTCCTCTCGGCCCGGGTCGCCGTCTCCGGCGCCAACTTCGCCGTCGCCGACACCGGCACCCTCGTGGTGGTGGAGTCCGAGGGCAACGGGCGGATGTGCCTGACCCTCCCGGAGACGCTGATCAGCGTCGTCGGCGTCGAGAAGCTGCTGCCGACCTTCACCGACCTGGAGGTCTTCCTGCAACTGCTGCCGCGGTCCTCGACCGGCGAGCGGATGAACCCGTACACCTCGATGTGGACCGGCGTCACCCCCGGCGACGGCCCGCAGGACGTGCACGTCGTGCTCGTCGACAACGGCCGCTCCGCGGTGCTCGCCGACCCGGTCGGGCGGCCCGCGCTGTCCTGCATCCGCTGCTCCGCGTGCCTCAACGTCTGCCCGGTGTACGAGCGGGCCGGTGGGCACGCGTACGGCTCGGTCTACCCGGGGCCGATCGGGGCGATCCTGTCACCGCAGCTGACCGGCGTGGCCGACAACGCCTCACTGCCGTACGCCTCGACGCTCTGCGGCGCCTGCTACGACGTGTGCCCCGTGAAGATCAACATTCCGGAGATCCTGGTCCACCTCCGCCAGCAGGCACCGCACCCGCCGGCAGAGCGGGCCACCATGCGCCTGCTGTCCTGGGTCATGCGCAGCCCTCGACGCTGGGCGGCAGCCCTGCGACTGGGCCGGGCCGGCGCGGGGCCGCTCGGGGCGTACCGTCAGCGGCGCACCGGCGCTCGGACGCTGCGGCGACTGCCCTGGCCCGCGTCGGCGTGGACCCGGTCGCGAGACCTGCCGCTGCCCGCGCCGCAGACCTTCCGCGAATGGTGGGACAAGCAGTGAACGCACGTGACGAGATCCTGGCGCGGCTCCGGACGGCCCTGGCCGACAGCCCGCCGCCGGTGCAGGTGCCGCGTCGGTACCGTCGGGTCGACGACCGCGCCGACCTGATCGAAGCCCTCGTCGACCGTCTGGAGGACTACCGGGCGGTGGTCCACCGTGGCCTCGACGCCCTGCCCCGGCTGCTCGGCGGGGTCGGCCGGCTCGCCGTCCCCGCCGACGTCCCCGCGCACTGGTTGCGCGGCCACACCGGAGAGCTGCACCGCGACGCGCCGCCGCTGTCACCGGCCGCGCTCGACGGCATGGACGCGGTCCTGACCGGCTGCGCGGTGGCGGTCGCCGACACCGGCACCATCATCCTCGACGCCGGCCCGGCGCAGGGGCGTCGCGCGCTCACCCTGGTGCCCGACCGGCACATCTGTGTCGTCCGCGCCGACCAGGTCGTCGGCCTGCTGCCGGAGGCGCTGACCCGACTGGACCCACGCGCGCCGCTGACCTTGATCTCGGGCCCGTCGGCGACGAGCGACATCGAGCTGAACCGGGTCGAGGGAGTGCACGGCCCGCGCCGCCTGGAGGTCGTCCTGGTCGACTCAGGAGTCTGACGACACCTGCTCGCGGGTCTCGCCCGCCGTGTCCCGCAGCGGAACGTCGCGCACGTTGAGCAGCATGACGATGCCCACGCCGACCACCAGTGCGATGTCGGCGACGTTGCCGACGAAGAACCCGGCGTAGTCGATGAAGTCCACCACGTGCCCGCGCGCGAACCCGGGCTCGCGGAAGAGGCGGTCCAGCAGGTGCGTCGCCGCGCCGCCGAGCACCAGGCCCAACGCCACCGCCCAGGGACGCGACGTGACCCGCCGGGCCACCACCGTCACCGCGACCACCGCCACCGCCGCGAACACCGCGAAGATCCAGGTGTACGCGGTGCCGATCGAGAAGGCCGCGCCCGGGTTGTAGACGAGGCGCAGTTGCAGCAGCTCGCCGAGAACGGTGATGGTCTGCCCGTCGGACAGCGCGGACTCGGCCCAGTACTTCGTGGCCTGATCCGCGGCGAGCACCACGGCAGCGATCAACACGACGGCGCGGAACATCCCGGAACCCTAGCTCACGGTTTGGTGCGCGGGCGGCGCCGGTGCCCGGCCCGGCTCAGTGCCGCCGGCCGGGAAAGTCGACGGTGAACGGCGAGGTGCCCACCCGGACGGCGGACGCGTCGACCTGCCTTACGTAGTCCGGGTAGCAGCGGTCGCGGTGCAGGCAGAACCGGACCCGCTGGCCGGGCAGGAGTCGGGCGTCGTACCGGCCGTCCTCGACGTTCTCGTCGACCGCGACGATGTCGCCGGTGTCGGCGTTGTAGACGTAGACGGGGTAGCTGTAGCCGTACACCGGAAGGCCGTTGGCTTGGCCGGAGACGGCGGTGCCGGCGCTCATCCGCTCGTTCGCCACGGTGGTGGCGCCGGCGACGACCTTGATCCGGGTCGCCTTGACGCTGTTCGGCGCCCCACCGGACCACTGGGTGGCGTAGACGCTGTTGGCGCCGCCGTTGCCTGGTGGGATGAACGCCAGTGACCACTCGTACGGGCCGAGCCCGCTGAAGGTGTACGAGCCGTCGCCGGGAACCTTCCTGGTGGTCTCGTACCAGAACGGATCGTAGGTCGTCAGCGCGACGGTCACCGATACCGGCTGGCCGGTGACCGCGTCGGTGATCGACCCGGTGATCGCCCCCGCCCGGTCCAGCAGGATGTCGGGCAGCGTGGTGATCCCGGGCCCTGGCTCGACCACCACTGCCTTGGCCCGGTCGCCGGTGCCACCCTGCCGGCCGACCCACTGCGCGCCGTGCCCGTTGGCCGAGCCGCCGGCCCAGATGTTGTACCGGTCCGGGTGGAGGCTCCGGAACCGCACCACCCCGTTCTCGTCGGAGATCTCGTTGGCGTCATAGATGTCGGGGAACCGCTTGTCCACCGAGATCGCGATGATTCCCGTGTTGGGCACCGGTGCGCCGGTCTCCCGGTCCCGCAGTGTCACGCGCAGTTCGTTGCCGGGCGGCTGGACCGGCAGCGTCGCGTGGGTCACCCGCCCGGCGACCGCGGTCGCCTCGACCATCCCGCCCTCGTGTACGCCGTCGTTCGCGGCGCCAGTGAACCGGTAGTGGCCGGGCGGCACCTCCAGGTCGACGTACCCGTTCGGGAAGGTCCCGGCGGCGTTGGTGCAGATGAAGCCGAGCTCCAGCGGGTCCTGCACACAGAAGTTCCGCACCTCGGCGCCGGTGGCCGCGTCGGCCGCGACGAACCGGATCCGGCCGGCCGGAGGAAGCACGTCGTCGACGACGAGCCGGCCACGGGTCGGGACGGTGACAGCTCCCCAGGGGAACCCGAGCCGGCTCGGGTAGTAGCGGGGCCGGAACACGCCGGGCAGCTGGTTGGTGATCCGGTAGCGGCCGGCCGACACCCCGGACACCCGCCACCGACCGGCCCGGTCGGTGGTGGTCGAGTAGGTCGGATGCTCGGCGCCGGAGTCCGGCGCGAGGGTGACCCTGACCTGGCCAGCCGGTCGGCCGGACCGTTCGGTCAGGGTGCCACTGACGGTCGCGGCGGCGCTGCCGGCCCGGACCGGCGCGACCGTACCCAGCACCGCGTCGACCCCGAGCAGCAACAGCGCGCTCAGCGCCGCCAACAGGAGAGTTCCGGTACGTCTGGTGGGACGTGCTACTCGACTGCCCATCGTGGTGGCACCTCCCGAATCGGCGAAGCCCGGCTCGCTTCGCGTACATCAGGGCAGCCTAATCACGCTCCTCACCACTGCTTGTCAAGTGACGAACACGGACAGTGTCGGTTTTCGAGGCATCTGTGGACAGCTACGGACGGTCACGGCACCCCCAGCCGCCGGCCGCCACCGGTGGCCACCCGCCCGGCTGATGGTTGGTCGGGTGAGGCGCGGAAACAACATATTGCCTAGATTTGGTAATTGCCAAAGGGTTGCAACTGTGCCACCGTGATGATCAACGGTTCCGGCGCTGCGCCCACCCGACCACCGATTCCCCCCACACCACAGGAGCCCTCTGTGACCCGGATGCGTCCGACCTTCCGACGGCTCGTGGCGTCGACAGCAGCGGCCGGGATGCTCGTCCTCGCCGCCTGCTCGGCGCCGACCAATCCGGACAGCCCAGCCGGCGGCGGGACACTTGTCGTGGCCACCTCCGACGAGCCGGACGCACTCAACCCGGTGCTCAACTTCGGCGTCGACGGCGCCGCGCTGATCTTCGACGGGCTCGTCGCCCGCGACAGCGACAACCGCCTCGTCCCCGGGCTGGCCACGGCGTTGCCGGTGCTGTCCGCCGACGGGCGCACCGTGACCGCGAAGCTCCGCGACGGTGTGCAGTTCCACGACGGCACCACGCTGACCGCCCAGGACGTCGTCTTCACGTACCAGTCCGTGCTGGACCCGAAGGTGGACTCCACGCTGCGCTCCGACCTGGACATGGTGGAGTCGGTGACCGCACCCGACGCGGCGACCGTCGTGTTCCGGCTGCGCTACCCGTACGCGCCGTTCCTGCAACGACTCACCCTGGGCGTCGTGCCGTCGAAGCTGCTCAGCGGGCAGGACATCAACACCACCGGGTTCAACCGCAAGCCGATCGGGACCGGGCCGTACAGGGTCGAGTCCTGGACGCCAGGTGACCGGCTGGTGCTCACCGCGAACGAGCGCTACTTCGGTGGCCGGCCGGCGAACAACCGGGTCGTGGTGGCGTTCGTGGCCGACGACAACGTCCGCGCCCAGCGGATGCGGGCCGGCGAGTTCGACGCCGCCGAGCTGCCGCCGAAGCTCGCCTCCGGGTTCGACGCGGACACCACGTACCGGGTGCAGCGGGTGCCGACCGCCGACTACCGGGGCGTGATGCTGCCGATGGGCAACCCGGTCCTCGCCGACCCGGCGGTCCGCCGGGCGCTCGACCTCGCCGTCGACCGGGCCGCGATGGTGTCCGGAATCCTCGGTGGCGCCGGTGAACCGGCGTTCGGGCCGGTCCCCCCGACCTCCGAGTTCGCCGACCCCTCGACAGTCGGCACGCCGACCGCCGACGCGACGGCGGCGGGCGCGCTGCTCGACGCGGCCGGATGGAAGCCGGGCGCGAACGGGGTACGGGCCAAGGACGGCCGGCCGGCCCGGTTCACGCTGATGTACCCGGCGACCGACACCCTGCGCAAGGACCTGGCCCTGGCCGTCACCGCCGACGCGAAGAAGATCGGCATCGAGGTCACCCCGGCCGGGCTCACCTGGGACGCCATCGATCCGCGGATGAAGTCCGACGCCCTGCTGATGGGCTACGGCACGCCGTACGACCCGGACTTCGTCTCGTACAAGCTGTTCAGCTCCCAGTTCGCCGGGCAGGGCTACTTCAACCCTGGCTCGTACCGCTCCGAGGTGACCGACCGGGCCCTCCAGCAGGGCCGCGACCAGATCGACCCGGCCCTTCGCAAGGCCGCGTACGCGCAGTTCCAGAAGCAGTTGGCCGCCGACGTGCCGTGGCTGTTCCTCGCCTACCTGCGGCACACCTACGTGCTGAAGTCTTCCGTGCAGGGCGCGACCCCCCGGGTCGAGGCGCACGAGCACGGGGTGGCGAACAGCATCTGGTGGAACATCGACACCTGGACGCGCTCGTGACCCGCTCCGGCCGACTGGCCGGGGCCGGGGCGGTGGTCCGACGTCGACTCCTGGTCGCCGTGCCGGTGCTCGCCGCGACGAGCGTCGGGATGTTCGCCCTGGGTGCCGCCTCACCTGTCGACCCCGCCAAGCAGTACGCGGGCGCGGCGGCCTTCACCGCCACCGAGGAGAACCTGGCGCAGATCCGCGCCAACTGGGGTGTCGACGACCCCCTGCCGGTGCAGTACCTGCGCTGGATCGGCAACCTGCTCCGGGGCGACCTGGGCTGGTCGACGAGCCGGCACGAACCGGTCGCCTCGGTGCTCGCCGCCCGGGCCGGCTGGACGTTGCTGCTGATCGGGGTGACCCTCGCCCTGGTCCTGGTCGCGAGCCTGCTGCTGGGCGCGCTTGCCGCGTACCGCAGGGGTGGGTTCTTCGATCGCGGGTTGCGGACGGCCGCCTATGCGGTCGAGTCGATGCCGGTCTTCTGGCTGGGCCTGGCCGCGATCGCCGTGTTCGCACTGGCCCTGGGCTGGTTTCCGGCGGGCGGGCTCACCGACGTCACCGCGACCAGCACCTCATGGGCCGACGTGGCGCACCACCTGACCCTGCCGGTCGGCGTGCTGGCCGTCTCCCAGGCACCGTGGTTCGTGCTGTTCGTGCGGGACGCGGTCGCGGAGAGCATGCGCGACGACCACGTGCTCGCGGCGCGGGCCCGCGGGTTGCCCGGGCGAACGGTGCTGTTCGGGCACGCGCTGCGGACCGCGCTGCTGCCGTTCCTCACCCTGGTCGGCACCCACCTGCCTGAGCTGGTCGGCGGGGCGGTGCTCGTCGAGACGGTCTTCTCGCTGCCGGGCCTCGGCGCCGTCACGGTCGCCGCCGCGCTGGGCAGTGACTTCCCGCTGCTTGCGGCAATCACGCTTGTCACCACCGCGGTGGTGCTCGCCGCGAACCTCGCGACCGACCTCGCCTACGCCGCCGCCGACCCGAGGGTACGACTCGATGGCTGACCTCGCCGCCCGACCGCCGCTGCTGCACGTGGCCCGATCCCGGCTGCGGCTGCGACCGGGCCAGACCGGCGTCGTCATCGCCGCTCTGATCCTGCTGGTGGCCGTCGCCGGTTCGCTGCTCGCTCCGCTGCTCTGGCCGCTCGATGAGAGCGCGGTCGCGCTGGACCAGACCCGGTTGGCACCGTCCTGGGCCCACCTCGCCGGCACCGACGACCTGGGCCGGGACGTGGCGCACCGGGCCGTCTACGGGCTGCGGGTCTCGTTGCTCGTCGGCGCGGTCGCCGCGCTGGTGGCCACGGTTCTCGGGGGCGTGGTCGGCGGAATCGCCGGCACGCTCGGCGGTCGGGTCGACCGGATCCTGATGCGGATCGTGGACACCATCGCCGCGATGCCGCACCTGCTGCTGGGCGTCTTCATCGTCGCCATGCTGCGGCCCAGCCTCGGCGCCGTGATCGCCTCCGTCGGGCTCACCCACTGGCTCTCCACCGCCCGCATCGTCCGATCCGAGTTGTTGAGCCTGCGGACCCGACCGTTCATCGACGCCGCGACCAGCGGTGGGGCCGGCCGACTCCGGGTCCTCACCCGGCACCTGCTGCCGCACGTCCTGCCCCGGCTGGCGTTGGCCACCACCCTGATGATTCCGCACGCGGTGTGGCACGAGACCGCCCTGTCGTTCCTCGGCCTCGGCCTACCGCCGCACCTCGCCTCACTCGGCAACATGATCAATGACGGTCAGGGGTCGCTGCTGACCGGCGCCTGGTGGGCCAGCCTGGCGCCGGGCGCGGTCATCGTCGTCGTCACCCTCGCCATCGCGGTCCTCGCCGCCCGCTGGCGCGACCGCCTCGATCCCCGGGTCCGAGCGGAGCTGCACCTGTGACCACCACCGAGTCCGTTCCCGCCCCGGCATCGCCCCGCGCCGCCGCAGGTCAGCCGCTGCTCACCGTGGACGGCCTCGGCGTCGAGTTCCGGCTCCGCGACACGACGGTGCGTGCCGTCAGCGACCTCGGCCTCACCGTCCGGGCCGGCGAACTGCTGGCCATCGTCGGCGAGTCCGGTTGCGGCAAGTCCGTCCTGGCCCACGCCCTGCTCGGCCTGCTGCCCGGCAACGCCACCACCACCGGCCACGCCCTCCTGCACGAGCCGGACGGCGAACCGGTCGACCTGATCACCTGCGGTCAACGGCACCTGGCCCGTCGGGTGCGTGGGCGCCGGGTCGGGCTGGTGCCGCAGAGCCCGGCCACCGCCCTGAACCCGGTGCGCACCGGACGCCGACTGCTCGCCGAGACGCTGCGGGCGCACGGCCGCGACCGCACGGACGCCGACCAGCTCGCGGTCGACGTCGGGCTCGACCCGGCGGATCTGGACCGCTACCCCCACGAGCTGTCCGGTGGCATGGCACAGCGACTGGTCACCGCGCTCGCGCTGGCACCCGACCCGTCGCTGCTCATCGCCGACGAGCCGACCACCGGCCTGGACCGGCCCCTCGTCGACCACACCCTCGACCTGCTGAGACGTCGCTGCGACAACGGCGCGGCGGTCGTGCTCATCACGCACGACCTGGCGGCCGCGCAGCGGGTCGCCGACACCGTCGCCGTGATGTACGCCAGCCGCATCGTGGAACACCGCGACACCGACCAGCTCTTCAGCGCACCGGCCCACCCGTACGCCTCGGCGCTGCTCGACGCCCTGCCGGACCGGGCCTTCCGGCCGGTGCCGGGCGACCCGCCGATGCTCACCGCGCTGCCCCCCGGCTGCGCGTTCGCGCCCCGCTGCCCGCGCCGCACCGACGCCTGCGCGGAGCGACCGGAGCCGACACCGGTCACCGGCGGCGGCACGGCGGCCTGCCACCACCCGATCCCTCCGGGAGCCACCACGTGACCGACGCGCAGCACCTGCTCGCCGACGAGGTGACCGTCGGGTACGGCCGCCAGGTCGTCGTCGACGGCGTCACCCTGCGGATCGACCGGGGAGAGACGGTCGGACTGCGCGGACCATCCGGCTCCGGAAAGTCGACGCTGGTCCGGGTCCTGGCCCTCCTGCACCGCCCCGACCACGGCCAGGTCAGCATCGACGGCACGCCGGTGCACGGAGTGCGGTACGCGGTGCCGGTCGCCCTGCGGACCCGCGTCGCCGCCCTGTTCCAGAGCCCGCGTGCCGCCGCCGACCCCCGTCTGAGCCTCGCCGACCTGATCGCCGAACCGTTACGCGCCACCCGGACGCCCGAGCCGACGGTCCGCGAACGGGTCGCCGAACTCGCCGATCTCGTCGGCCTCACCGCCGACCTGCGCGGCCGACGGCCACACGCGGTCTCCGACGGGCAACTGCAACGCGCCTGCCTCGCCAGGGCCCTGGCGCACCGCCCGGACTACCTGCTCTGCGACGAGGCCACCGCGATGCTTGACGCCTCCACCCAGGCGCACGTGGCCGCCGTCATCCGCGACTACCAGCGGACCCGGCGGGCCGGCGTCCTGGTCATCAGCCACGACCAGACCCTGCTGGACCGCTGGAGTGACCGGATCGTCGACCTCGCCAGCCAGCTCATGACCGGGCGAACCAGCGCCGCCGGCGAGCATAGCCGGTCTGCCGAGCGGCCCCGCACCACCCGGGCATGAGGAATCCGCTGCTCAGTCGGCGATGTCCACGACGACCTTGCCCGCGGCGGTGCCGCCGGCAACCAGGCGGTGGGCGTCCATGACCGCGTCGAGCGTGAACCGGCGCCCGTCCAGTCGAGGGCGCAGCGCGCCGGCGTCGGCAAGCGTCGCGATCTCGCGCAGGATGACGCCGTGGTGTTCGCGGCCGCGCCCGGTGAGCATCGGTAGCAGGGTGAACACGCCGGAGTAGGTCGCGCCCCGGAACGACAGTGGGGCGAGCGAGTGGGAGCCCCAGCCCAGCGCGCTGACGACGTGACCGTGGTAGGTCCGGACCGCCGCGAACGACGCGTCGAGCGTCGCGCCGCCGACGTTGTCCATGACGATGTCGAACCCCGCACCGCCGGTGTACCTCTCGACGTACTCCTCGACCGTGCTCGCGGTGTAGTCGATGGGCACGGCACCCAGGCTCTCGATCACCGGCATGCTCGCCGGCCCGCCCGTGGCGTACGCCTCGGCGCCTCGTGCCTGGGCAAGCTGCACGCCCACGTGACCGACCCCGCCGGCACCGCCGTGCACCAGCACCTTCTGCCCAGCGTGGACCCCGGCTCGGTCGACAAGCCCTTCCCAGGAGGTGACGGCCGCCAGAGGCAGGGCGGCGGCCTCCCGCATCGAGAGGCTCCCCGGCTTGTGGGCCAGCAACCGGGCGTCCGCGGCCACGTACTCGGCCAGCGAGCCCGGTAGGTCGCCGACGCCCCCGCACAGCCCGTACACCTCGTCTCCCGGCTGGAAGCCGGTCACGTCCGCGCCGACCGTCGCGACGACACCGGCAAGGTCCAGGCCGAGCACCGCGGGTAGTTGGACACGTGCGTGCGCCGCCTTGCCCGCCTGGATCTTCGTGTCGAGCGGATTGACCCCGCTGGCGACGACCCGCACCAGAACCTGCCCCGCCTTGGGACTGGGTTGGTCGATCTCCTCGATCGTCAGCGGAACGTCGAACTCCCGCAGCACCGCAGCGCGCATCGCAATCCACATTCTCCGCGATCAGGATGTCACCTGACGTTATCCGACCGAATCGCCGGCCGGCTGGCCTTTCTGCGACCGCGGCCGACGCGGGCCTGCTCAGCGACCGCCGACCACGGAGGCGATTGTGGCGGGGGCATCGAGGGGGGCCAACTGGTCCTCGTCCAGTCCGTAGCGCCGGGCGAGGTACGCGGGATCCTGCGCGGAGACCGTCTCTCCGACGTCTCTCGCGCTCCGCCTGGTCACCAATCCGTCGTTCACGGCCTACCCCCGCTCACCGTGTCGCTGGGCGAATCCCACCTCATCCTGCCCGCACCCGGGGCCGGTCCGGGGAGGTTCTGCGCAACCTCGCCTTTTGCCAGGCGAGGAAAAAGTCCGTCGACTCTTGAAAAAAGCCTCATGATGGCGAGGATATTCAGATGCATCGTCTCCCTCAGACTCCGGTGCGGGTGCTCTCGGGCCTCCTCGCGCTCCTCCTCGCCTCGGCGGTCGCCCTGCTCGCGTCGGCCCAACCCGCCGCAGCTCACGGGACCCTCGCGATGTCCACACCGGCGGGGGGCGCGACGGTGAGCGAGCCGTTGACGTCGGTGCAGCTGTTCTTCACCGAGAAGGCCGCCGCCAACGCGTTCTTCACGGTCACCGCGCCGGGTGGCATCCGGGTCGACAATGGCTGGTCGTACGGGGAGCCGAAGCCGCTGGACAAGCCGGTACGGGAGTACTTCCTGGTCAACGGCCAGTTCGAGCCACGTGAGTACACGACCGGGTTCCCCGCGACGGTGGCGGTGACGCACCTGCCGGCCAAGGGCGAGTACTCGGTGAGCTACCTGTCGGTCGCCTCGGACGGCGACCCCGTCCGCGGCACGCTCACCTTCCGCTACAACGGGCGGGTGACGGCGGCGCCCAAGGGGTGGAGCCCACCGTCGACCCAGCCGGACCCGGCGCTGTTGGCCACCGCCGAGCAACACGGGTCGTCCGGGCAGGCGTCGGCAGTGCCGACGGTCGCCGCCGAGACGGCGGTCCCGCCGTCCGCGGCAGCACCGACCGGGTCGACGGATGAGAGCGGTCCGGGAGCAGTCGTCTGGGCCGGCCTGGCGGCGGTGGCCACGGCGGCGACGGTCGGATTCGTGGTCTGGCGTCGTCGGACGGCCCCCGCTGGCCGACCCGCCGGCCGGGGCCGTACCTCGCCTTCGACATCCTCTCGACGCGGCGCCGGCACCCGTCCCGGGACCAGGGCCGCTGGCACCAAGGGCACCGGCACCAGGGCCGCTGGCAGCAAGACCGCAGGCAGCAAGGCCGCCGGCACCAAGGCTGCCGGCACCAAGGCTGCCGGCACCAAGACTGGCGGCGGAGCCGTCGCGGGCAGGACCGTCGCGGCGACCAGCAGCGGTTCGCAGACCTCGGACGGTAAGCGGCGGTCCAGCGCCGTGCCGGCGCAGCGCGAGGAGATCACCGCAGTCGTCGCGGCACGGACGAGCGTGGCTGTCGATCCAACTCCGACCGATGAGGACACCACGACCCTCGCCACGACGGACAGTCGGCCACCCGTCGACTCCGGAGCATCGCCTGACCCGGATCTCGCCACGGCGACGCCCGGGTCCCGGCTGAGCAACACCAGCCTGGCACTGATCGTCGGTACCCTGGTGCTCGCGCTGCTCGCCGGCTACGGGTTGGCACGCATCAACGGCAGCGGCGGCCCGGCCGCCGACACCGCCAGGCAATCGGCGGGCGGTCAGCCCGTCTCCGGCCCGGCGGGGTCCGCGAGCGACGGGCACCAACACCCGGCAGGCACCGGGCCGCACACGCACCGGGGCGACGGCGCCACCGGCGAGACGCTTGCCACCGGCACGACCGTCAGCGCCGGCGGGTACATACTGCAACCGCTGGAACGAACCCAACCCGCCGGGGTACGCGCCGACTACCGCTTCCGCGTCGTCGGCACCGACCGACAGCCAGCAACGCGCTTCGCGGTCGTCCACGACAAGCCGCTGCACCTGATCGTGGTGGGCCGCGACCTGACCGGCTACCAGCACCTGCACCCGACGATGGCCGCCGACGGCACCTGGAGCGTCCCCCTGACGCTGGCCCGACCCGGCGGCTACCGCGTCTACGCCGACTTCTCCGTCACGGCGGCAAACGGCACCCAGGTGCCTCTCGTGCTGGGGGTCGACCACACGGTGCCCGGCGCGCACACCCCCACCGCGCTGCCGCCGGCCCAGGCGCAGGCGACGGCCGGCCCGTACGCGGTGTCGATGACCGGCACCCCGACGGTCGGAGTGACCGCGCCGATCCACTTCCAGGTCAACCGGGCCGACACGGCTGCGCCCGCGCAGCTCGAGCGCTACCTGGCCGCGTACGGGCATCTGGTCGTCGTCCGCGAGGGTGACCTCGGCTACGTGCACGTCCACCCCGAACCGGAGTTGGTCGACGGGACCGTCAAGTTCTGGCTGACCGCGCCGAGTTCGGGGCGCTACCGGGCCTTCTTCGACTTCCAGGTGGGAGGGAAGGTGCACACCGCCGAGTACACGATCGACGTGCCCTGAGCCTGGAACTTTCTCCGTGCTGCGGCCGACCAATCAGCCAGCAGCAATCATCGGAGGAAAACACATGCTCAGCACCAGCCCGCTCGGTCCACGTCGCCGCTCGGCCGCGATCCTCGCCGCCGCGATCCTGACGGTGGGTGCCGCCGGTTGCGGATCGTCCGACTCTCCGTCGACCGCGCCGACGGGCCCGTCCGCGTCGACCTCGGCCAACCCGGACGCTGGTGTGCTCGGCATTCGTGACCCGTGGGTGAAGGCCGCCGACAAGGGCATGACGGCGGCCTTCGGGACCCTGGTCAACGACGGAGACAGCGATGTCACGGTGACCGGTGCCACTTCCTCGCTGTCGCCGATGGAGCTGCATGAGATGACCATGAAAGACGGCAAGATGGTCATGCAGGCCAAGCAGGGCGGCATCGTGATCAAGGCCAGGAGCACGCATGCGTTGGAGCCCGGCGGCGACCACCTCATGCTGATGAACCTCACCAGGCCCGTTCAGGCCGGCGACGAGTTGACCTTCAGCTTGACCTTCGCCGACGGCAAGACCCAGCAGTTCAGCGCGGTGGCCAAGCCGTTCACCGGCGCACAGGAGAGCTACGCCCCCGGGCACGGCCAGCCGATGCCCGGCATGAGCGCCACGCCGGGGACGAGCACGAGCCCGGCATCGTGACGCAGACGCCACCCGTCCGGCCGGTGAGCAGGCGGGGCCTGCTCACCGGCGGGGCGCTCGCCGCCGGAGGAGTTCTGGCCGGCGGCGCCGCCATCGCCACGACCCGTACCGACGGCGGGCAGCCGCAGCCCGCGGCCGACGCCACCCCGGTGGCAAGCGTCGGTGGCCTGGTCGAGCCGTTCCACGGCGTCCGGCAGGCCGGCGTCGCCACCGAGCCGCAGGCCCACGCGTCGTTCGTGGCCCTCACCCTGCGCGCCGGCACCGACCGGGCCGCGGTGGGTCGGATGTTGCGGCTGCTCTCCGACGACGCCGCCCGGCTCACCCAGGGCCGGCCGGCGCTTGCCGACACCGAGGCCGAACTCGGGCTGCTGCCCGCGCGCCTGACCGTGACCTTCGGCTTCGGGCCCGGCCTCTACCGGGCGGCCGGCGTCGACGACCGGCGGCCGGCATCGGTCGCCGACCTGCCGTCGTTCCGCATCGACCGGCTCAAGCCGATGTGGTCCGGCGGTGACCTGCTGCTGCAGATCTGCGCCGACGACGCGATCACCGTCGCCCACGCCCAGCGGGTCCTGATCAAGGACAGCCGACCGTTCGCCACCGTCCGGTGGGTCCAGCAGGGTTTCCGGCGCAGCCCTGGCGTCGAGCCGGACGGCCACACCCAACGCAACCTGTTCGGTCAGCTCGACGGCACCGCCAACCCGCGACCGGGGGCGCCGATGGACAGCGCCGTGTTCGTTCCCGGCGGCCCCGCATGGCTGCGCGACAGCACCACTGTCGTGCTGCGGCGGATCAGCATGAACCTGGAGACCTGGGACCTGCTCGGCCGCTCCGACCGCGAACTCGCCGTCGGGCGGCGTCTCGACAGCGGCGCTCCGCTCACCGGCAGCGCCGAACACGACGAGCCCGACTTCGCCGCCACCGGCCCGGACGGCCTCACCGTCATCCCCGACTTCTCCCACCTGACCCGCGCGCACGTCACCGACGATCGGCTGAAGATCCTGCGCCGGCCCTACAACTACGACGGAGTGCCGACAGCCGAGGGCCACGCCGACAGCGGCCTGATCTTCGCGTCGTACCAGGCCGACATCGCCCGGCAGTACCTGCCCATCCAACGCCGGCTGGCCGAACGGGACCTGCTCAACGAATGGACGACGCCGATCGGCTCCGCCGTCTTCGCCATCCCGCCCGGGTGCCAACCGGGTGGTTGGATCGGTGAGCAGGTGCTCGGATGAGCGTCCCGTTCCGTCGCACCGCCGTCCGGCTCGGCGCGGCGGTGCTCGCCGTCGGAATGGCGGTGCTCATCCCGGCCGGCCCAGCCTGGGCGCACAACTCGCTCAAGACGGCCACGCCCGCTCGGGACGCGACCCTGCCGAGCGCGCCGACCGAGATCACGCTCGAGTTCATGCAGCGGCTCGACCCGGCGTTCACCACGATCGTGCTCACCGACGCGGCCAAGCGGAAGCTTCCGACCAGCGAACCGGTGGTCACCGGAGCGAGGAGCACGGTCCAGGTGACCGACACACTGCCGAACGGGACGTACACGGTCGCCTACCGGGTCGTCTCCGTCGACGGGCACCCGGTCCAGGGCTCGTACCCGTTCACCGTGGCCGATCCCGCGTCCACCGCCGCGCCGGTCGTCGCGGTCAGCGCGTCAGCGCCCGCCCCGCCCGCCGCCGAAGCGGTTTCCGGCGGTGGTCCGAGCGTCGGTCTCCTCGTCGCGGGCGTCGCACTTGCCGTCCTCGTCCTGGTGACGGCCGGGCTGCTGTGGCGACAGGCCGCCCGGCATCCCCGGGGAACCACGGGCGTCTCTCCCCCGACTACCGATTAGGGCCGACGCGACACCCCACCGGGCGACCAGACCAGTTCGGGAACACCTTCGTGCTTTCCGACTCTTCCGATCGGATCACCATGTCTCTCACCGAGTTGTCCGGCACGTCGACGCCGGAGCCCGTCACGACCGCCGGGCAACCGGCCCGGCCGGTCCGGCGCACGTCACCGTTCGGCGCGTTGCTGCTGCGGCTGCACTTCTACGCCGGCATCCTCGTCGCCCCGTTCCTGGTGGTCGCCGCGCTGACCGGCCTGGCCTACACCACCACCCCGCAACTCGACCGCATCCTCTACGGCGACAAGCTGACCGTCGCCCAGGTGGGTGACCGTCAGCTTCCGCTGGCCGAGCAGATCGGGGCCGCCCGCAACGCGCACCCCGACGGCAGCATCACCACCGTCCAGCCCGGTGCCGGCGACCAGACCACAAAGGTGGTGTTCTCGCTGCCTGAGCTTGGCGAGAACCAGCACACCGTCTACATCAACCCGTACACCGGCGAGTCCCAGGGGCAGCTCACCACGTGGTTCGGGTCCACCCCGATCACCACCTGGCTGGACGACCTGCACCGCCACCTGCACCTGGGGACGGTGGGCGAGCACTACTCCGAGCTGGCCGCGAGCTGGCTGTGGGTGATGGCGCTGGGTGGGGTCATTCTCTGGTGGCGGCGCCGTGGCGCGGCCCGTGCCGCCGTCCGGCACCTGCTCGTGCCGGACCTGTCCACGGGTAAGGGTGTGCGCCGTACCCGGGGATGGCACGCCACCACCGGCATCTGGCTCACCGTCGGGCTCCTCTTCCTCTCGGTCACCGGGCTGACCTGGTCCCGCTACGCCGGCGCGAACTTCGCCGCCGGTCTCGACGCGCTGAGCGCCCGCACTCCCGAGATCTCCACCAGCCTCACCGTCGGCTCCACCGCCCCGGCCGAGACCGGCGGCGGCCACGAGCACGGTCCCGCCGGGGCGGGTGAGGTCGTCCCGTCGGCGACCTTCGACCGGGTCCTGGCGGTCGCTCGCGGCGCGGGCCTGTCCGGCCCGGTCGAGATCACCCCCGCGCCGGAGGCAGGCTCCGCCTGGACCGTCACGCAGGTCGACAACACCTGGCCGGTCAAGAAGGACCGCATCGCCGTCGACCCGGCCTCCGACACGGTGACCGCCCGCAGCGACTTCGCCGACTGGCCCCTGCTGGCCAAGCTGAGCGGCCTCGGCATCCAGGCCCACATGGGGATCCTCTTCGGCCTGGTCAACCAGATCCTGCTCGCCGCGCTCGCCCTCGGCCTGCTCTGCGTCATCTTCTGGGGATACCGGATGTGGTGGCAGCGCCGACCGACCCGTGCCGACCGCCGGGCGATCGCCGGCACCCCGCCGGCCCGTGGCGGCGTACGCGGCCTGCCGCTCTGGGCGCTGCTGATCGGCGTACCGGTGGTCGTGGCGGTCGGCTGGGTGCTGCCGCTGTTCGGGATCACCCTGCTCGCCTTCCTCGCCATCGACGTGGTGGTGGGCGTGGTGTCCCGACGCCGACGCCCCACCGTGGCTCCCACCTCACCGGCACCCGCGGGGAGCTGATCAGATCACCACCTGTTTGGTGTTCGGCAGGCTGTCGACGATCGACCTGTGCACGTTGATCGTGTCGGCGATGACCTCGTGGGGTGTGTTCGCCATCCACTGCATCACCGAGATGTCCTCGAACCGGGGATGGCGGAACATCTCCAGGAACACCAGCGGCTCGTCGCCGGTGTTCTCGATGTAGTGGCCGTACGCGAAAGGGACGTAGCCCACGTCGCCGGCCTGGAAGTCGAACGTCCGGGCGGCGGCCTGTGCGGCGAAGACGCCCATCCGGCCGGTGCCGGAGATGTAGTACTGCCACTCGTCGGTGGTGGGATGCCAGTGCAGTTCGCGCATCCCACCCGGCTCGACCTCCACGAGCGCCGCGGCGGTGGTCACCGAGGCGGCGAAGTTCGTCGAGTCGGTGATCCGGACCGTTCCGCCCCGGAACCGTTGCGGGGTCTGCGCGAGCATCCGGTGCTTGAAGCTGCGCGGGATGTCTCCGGTCGGGCTGACCACCCGGTCCTGCGCCAGGGGCGGTGGGACGTCACCCTGGAAGATGTACTTCTCCCGCTCGGGCAGGTTCTCCATCTGTTCCAGCGTCCAGCCGAAGTTCTTGGCCAGGACGTGCCGGGGAGTGTGCGCGAAGAAGTCGCTGAGCAGGAACGTGTTGTTCTCCGAGAACGCGCCGTCGTCGAAGACCAGCAGGAACTGCGCACCGTCCTTCAACGCCTGGATGTTGTGCGGCACACCCTGCGGAAAGAACCACAGATCGCCGGCCTTCACGTCCTCGATGAAGTTGCGTCCCTCGTGGTCGACGGCGCTGATCCGGCAACTGCCGCTCAGCATGTACGCCCACTCCGACTGCTGGTGCCAGTGGATCTCCCGGTATCCGCCCGGCTCCAGGCCGAACTGGACACCGGCCAACTGCGTGGCGATCGGAAGGTCGCGGCTGGTGACCTCCCGGGTCCAGCCGCCCTTCTCCACCCGCGTGTGCGCCTGCGAGAACGAGAACTTGAGGTTCGGCACCAGCCGGCTGTCGGTCGTCGGCGGCACCACCAGATCAGGGTTCTGCCGCTCGAGCTCGACGTTGCGGCCCGCGAGCGGCGCGGAGCCCTGATCACCGCGCCGTGGCTGGGGATCGTCGTTCGCCATGCTGTCTCCTCACTCGGGATGGGTCGGATGGGATGCGGGAACGGGTCGGCCGCGCAGCCCGAGCCGGGACGTCATGCCCAGCAGGGCACACACTCCGGGCCGGCCGTACTGGATCGCGATCGCGACCGGGACCGCCGCCGCGGTCGCCGTCAGCACCAGGCGGGTCCACGCCGGAGCGTGACCGCCCGCGCCGGTGCCGGCGTAGAGAAGAAACATCAGCAGTACGACCCGGAGCCGACGCAGACCGGGAAGTTCGGTGAGCTGGGCCATGCCTCGATCATTGGCGCGCGACACCCCCGGACGCATCACGTGATCGCGCCATTGGCGCGGGTCGGATCCCGGACGCCGCAGGCCATTCCGCCCAATCGCGCCGGTTCGTCGATCTGGTCGCCGGTCCCTGACGCCATGGCTAGGCTCGGTCGCAGGACGGCTTGTCGACGCGCCTGGTAACAACCGGGGAGAACGCCCTTGTCCGAATCATCAGCCGACGCCGGCACGCACCCGGCCGACCACACCGCCGCCGACGCCGAGCAGCGACGACACCGGCTGTTCGCCACGGCGGACCAGCTCCGGCGCGCCGGGCGCGGGATGGAGGCGCTGCACGTCCTGGCAGCGGAGATCGCGACCAGTCGCAGCGGCGAGCGCCACCGCGCCCAC
The DNA here is from genome assembly GCF_040649995.1 of Micromonospora sp. NPDC048835. Taxonomy (NCBI): domain Bacteria; kingdom Bacillati; phylum Actinomycetota; class Actinomycetes; order Micromonosporales; family Micromonosporaceae; genus Micromonospora; species Micromonospora sp. NPDC048835. The sequence continues at coordinate 134,017 of NZ_JBEZGM010000007.1, forward strand.
CTGCTCGGCCGCCTCGCGCAGACCGTGGCACTGGAGCCACCGACCACCGCTCTGGCCGGGCTACGGGAGGCGCTGAACCTCCGGTTGGACGCCCGCAGCCGCAGCACGGTGCTCGCCCTGGTCGCCACCATCGCGGCCCGCACCGGGCACCCCGACGCCGATGCCCTGCTCCGCGACGCGGGCACCGCGCACGCCGCGTCGGGTGACCAGTCGTCCGCTCGGCACCTCGCGCTCGGCCGGGCCGGCCGGGCACTCACGCACGGCGACCTGCCGGGCGCCCAGGCCGTGTTGGCCGCCCTGAACCCGGAGTCCTGGGCGGCACGAGCCGACGCCCCGTCCATCCGGGCCGAACGGATCCTCGTGCAACTCGGCCTGGGACGGCACCAGGACGCCGGGACCGCGACCCGCCCGACGCCCGACGAGACCGACGTCTCGCTCACCGGGCTGACCGCGCTGGACTGCCTGCGCATGGTGGCCGTGGGAGAGCTGCCCGAGGCGGCCGCGCTTGCCGTCACCACGCTCAGCTCCGGCGCGGCGGAGATCAGCAGGGAGGTACGTGCCCTGTTGGTGGCGGTGATCGGCGAGGTCCGCTACCGCCGTGGCGAGCACGACGACGCCCGTGCCATCCTGCGCTCCTGCCTCGCCGAGGACCGATGGCCGGACCGTACGATGTGGACTCCGGCGTGCTGCGTGGCGGTTCGCGACCCCGCCCTCGGTGCTCCGGCGGGCCTGCTCACCAGGGTCGTCGCCGACCTGCACCGGTCGGTCCGGCCGCTCCTGCCGGTGCCGCACTTCGGCCCCCGACTGGTACGTGCCGCGGTGGCCGCCGACGACACCCGGGCCGCCCGTCGGGTCACCGAGCTTGTCGAGCTGGTGTCGACCCGTACGCCGGTGCCGCTGTGGCGCGCGTTGGCGGACCAGGCCCGAGGGTTGCGCGACGGTGACCCGGACGCGCTCCGCTCGGCTGTCGACGGGCTGCGCACCACCGCCGCCCGGCCGGCGTTGGCCGATGCGTTGCTCGACCTGGCGAACAGCCCTGGCGCGCGGTCCGGGGAGGCGCGCGACGCCGCGCACGAGGCGGCTGCCCTCTACGCCCGGATCGGCGCCCCCGGCGACCAGGCGATCGCCGACCGGCGCTGCGCCGACCTCGCCGCCACCCCGCGCCACCGGCCCTCGATGGACGAGCTGCCGAGCCGGGGCATCGACGCGCTCACCCCCGCCGAGGAACGGGTGGCCGAGATGCTCGCCGCCGGCGCCACGAAGAAGGAGGCGGCCAGGAGCCTCTTCGTCTCCTTCCACACCGTGGACACCCAACTCCGCTCCATATATCACAAGCTGGGCATTCACAATCGGATGCAGTTGGCGCGGGCCTGGGAACGGGCCGGACGATAATCAGCCGATGACCGCGCCAGCCGACCTGACCCCGCTCGCCGAAGCCGTGGAGTGCGAATTCATGTACTCCTACGAGTCGCAGGCGCCCGGGCCCGCGTACGCCGATCTCGGGATCGCGACCACCCGCATCGGCGGCGGTGTCGCCCTGGCCATGCGCAACGATCCCTCCGGCGGTTACTGGAGCAAGGCTCTCGGCTTCGGCACCACCGAGCCGTTCACCGTGCAGACCCTGGACCGTGTCCTGGACTTCTACCGGGAGCAGGGCGTCCACCAGGCCGTCCTCCAGCTCGTACCCTCGGTGCTGCCCGCCGGTTTCGACGAGGTCGCCGCCGCGCGCGGGCTGGAGCCGGGAAGCACCTGGGTCAAGCTCGCCGCCCGACCCGGCGACGTGGCCGCCGCGCGGACCCGCCTCCGCGTCGGCCCGGTGCCGGCCGCCGAGGCGACGCGCTGGGCCGACGTGCTGCTCACCGGGTTCGGCATGCCGGCCGGTGGGCTCACCGACATGCTGGCCGCGACCGTCGACCAGCCCGCGTGGCGACCCTACGCGGCCTGGGACGACGCCGAGCTGGTCGCGGGCGGCAACCTGTTCCTGCACGGCGAGGCCGCGTCGCTGAACGCCGCCGCGACGGCCGCCGGTCACCGTGGCCTCGGGGCGCAGTCCGCGCTGATCGCCGCCCGCGCCCGGGCCGCTGCCGAGGCGGGCTGCCGGTGGCTGTTCGCCGAGACCGGCAAGCCCGCGCCCGGCCAGCAGAACCCGTCGCTGAACAACATGCGCCGCGCCGGGCTGGTGCCGCTCTACGAACGCCGCAACTGGGTCTGGCGAGCAGCGTCCTGAGCCCGCTCCCCCGCCGTCACTTCTCGCTGTCCAGCAGGGCCATCATGGCGGTGGCGTACCGCTGGCCGGAGGCGGCGCCGGCCGGCACGGCCCGCTCGATCTCGTCCGTCGCGTCCTGGTCGAGCACCACGTCGACCGCGGCCAGCGACTCGGTGAGCCGGTCCCGCCGCCGCGCCCCGACCAACGGCACGATGTGGTCGCCCTGCGCCGCCACCCAGGCGATCGCCACCTGGCTGGTGGTCGCCCCCAGCCGCTGCGCGACCCGGCCGAGCGCGTCCACCAGACGCAGGTTCGCGGCCAGGTTCTCGCCCTGGAAGCGTGGGCTGTTCGCCCGGAAGTCCGTGCCGGTCAGCTCACGCTCCGCCGACCAGTGGCCGCTGAGCAGCCCTCGGGACAGCACCCCGTAGGCGGTCAACCCGATGCCCAGCTCCCGCAAGGCCGGCAGGATGGTGGCCTCGGGGCCACGGGAGAGCAGCGAGTACTCGATCTGGACGTCGCTGATCGGGGCCACCGCCGCGGCCCGGCGGATGCTGTCCGCGCTCACCTCGGAGAGCCCGATGTGCCGGATGTAGCCGGCCTGCTGCATCTCCAGCAGCGCGCCCACGGTCTCCTCGACCGGCACCTGCGGGTTCAGCCGCGACGGCCGGTAGATGTCGATGTGGTCGGTGCCCAGCCGGCGCAGCGAGTACGCCAGCCGGTCCTTCACCGCCGCCGCCGACACGTCGTACGGTGCCGCCTGGAAGCCGCCGTCGGGGGTGCGGCGGGCACCGAACTTCACGCTGAGCACCACCTCGTCGCGGCGGCGCTCCCGCAGCACCCGGCCGATCAACATCTCGTTGTGACCCGACCCGTAGAAGTCGGCGGTGTCGATCAGGTTCACCCCGGCGTCGATCGCCGCGTGCAGCGTCGCGACGCTCTCCGCCTCGTCGGCCGGCCCGTACAGGTCGGACATGCCCATCGCGCCGAGCCCGATGATCGACACCTCCGGCCCGGAGGCACCCAACCGTCGCCGTCGTAGACCCGTCATGTCCCTCGTCTCCTTCGGTCGTCGTCGCGGTGCGTCGTGGTGTCCGGCCACCGCTGTGTACGCTGTGTCCATATAAACAGCAAGTAGACAGCGTGTCCATATAACCGGGAGGACCAGTGGCCGACCTCACGCCGGACGTCCAGCCGCCAGCACGCCGTGGTCGCGGCCGCCGGCCCACCGATCAGGTACGCGCGGAGATCCTCACGGCCGCCGGCGAACTCCTGCTGGCCGAGGGCATGGCCGGCTTCACCATCGAGAAGGTCGCGGCCCACGCCGGGGCCAGCCGGATGACCATCTACAAGTGGTGGCCCTCCAGGGGAGCGCTCGCCCTGGACGGCTACTTCACCGTCGTCGCGCCCACCCTGGCCTTCCCGGACACCGGCGACATCGTCGCCGACCTGACCCACCAGCTCGTCGCCTTCGTCCACCTCGTGCGGGACACCACCGCCGGGCGGGTCATCAGCCAACTCATCGGGCAGGCGCAGACCGACCCGGAGCTGGCGGCCGCCTACCGCGAGCGCTACTCCGCGCCCCGCCGGGCCCTCGCCGTCGAGACCCTCACCCGGGCCACGGCCCGGGGTCAGCTACGCGCCGACATCGACAGCGAATCGGTCGTCGACCAGCTCTGGGGCGCCTGCTACCACCGGCTGCTCATCGGCGACCTGCCGCTCACCGAGGACTTCGCCCGCACCCTTGTCGACAACCTCGTCCGTGGGCTGCGCTGACCGGCAACCCGTCACGGCGCGTCGCCACGCCACGGGTCGACCGGGCCTCGCGGCTGGTCACCACGCAGGGTGATCCGGTGTACGACCCGCCGCGCGCCGCCATAGTCGCGGTTGGCGTAGTGCGCGGTGCTGCGGTTGTCCCACATCGCCAGGTCGCCCGGCCGCCAGCGGTGCCGCACCAGGTGCTCCGGCTTGGTGAGGTGGGCGTAGAGCAGGTCCAGGATCGCCCGGCTCTCGGCCTCCGACACGCCCACGATGTGCGAGGTGAAGCCAGGGTTGACGAAGATGCCCCGGCGGCCGGTCTCCGGGTGGACGCGTACGACGGGGTGCTCCACCGGATCCAGTCGGGTGACCGTCTCCCCCTCCCACACACTGCCCCGGCCACCACGACGCTGCGCGAGGTAGTAGCCGAACTCCCGGTTGCCGTCGTGTACGGCGACCAACTGGTCCACCAGCCGCCGCACCGGTTCGGCGAGGGAGTCGTAAGCGAGTTGACTGTCCGCCCAGGTCGTGTCGCCGCCGCTGGGCGGCAGCGTCACCGCACGCAGGATCGAGCCGAGCGGCGGACGGGCCACGAAGGTCACGTCGGTGTGCCAGACGTCGGCGAAGCCGTTGTCCGCGCTGTCCAGCGCGTACACCTCGGGGTGTCTCTCGTCGACACCACCGACCACCGGATGCGAGGCGGTCAGCTCGCCGAGCCGGCGGCCGAGGCGTACCTGGCCGTCGTCGTCGAGACGTTGGTCGGCGAAGAACAGGACCTTACGGTCCACAAGCGCGGCGCGTACGGCCGTGAGTTCGGAGTCGGTGGCGTCGTGCAGGTCCAGGTCCCGCACCTCGGCCCCGAAGTGCGGGCCGAGCGGCTCCAGCGCCAGTTTCACGAGCGTGTCGGTCATGACGGTGCCCTTTCGTTCTCAGGCGATGCGGCGGCGCGTACGGCGTGGCCGATGGTGGCGCGCAGGGCCGCGTACTCCGGTGAGCCCCGCAACTCGTCCGGCTCGACGCCGGTGCGTGGTAGGTCGACGTCGAGGTCGAGGGCCACCCGACCGGGCCGGTGGGTCAGCACGATCACCCGACTGCCGAGAAACACGGCCTCGTCCACGCTGTGCGTGACGAACACACACGTACGGCCGGATTCCGCGCTGACCTGGCGCAGGTCCTCCTGCAACCGTTCCCGGGTCAACGCGTCGAGGGCCGCGAACGGCTCGTCGAGCAGCAGCAGCGGGTTGTCCACGGCCAGTGCCCGCGCGATGGCCACCCGCTGTTGCTGGCCGCCGGAGAGCTGCCAGGTGCGGCGGTGCGCCATGTGCGGCAGGCCGACCCGGTCCAGCAGCGCGGACACCCGGCGGGACCGCTCCGGGCGGGGCACACCGGCGTAGCGCAGCGCCAGCCCGACATTGCCGCCGACAGTCTTCCAGGGCAGCAGTCGGGGCTGTTGGAAGACCAGCCCGGCGTTACGTCCCGGCACCGGCGGCCGGCCGGCCGCGCTCACCGTGCCGGCCGTCGGCTTCTCGAAGCCGGCGATCAGCCGCAGCAGCGTCGTCTTGCCGCAGCCTGAGGCCCCCACGATCACCAGGAAGGCGCCCGGTGGTACGCGGAGGTCGACCGGGCCGAGGGCGGTGACGGCGGCCGACCCGCTGCCGTAGGTGTGGGTGACCTCGCGGACCTCGACCGCGGTGTCAGGGTTGGAGGACATTCGGCAGACCCTTGGTGTAGATCGCGGCCTCGAACACCGACCGGTCCGGGATCGCGTCGATCTTCTTCTGACCCTTGAGGAAGACCGCCGCGTTGTAGAGGTTCTCGGCGAGTGCGCCGACCTTCTCGGGCGAGCCCAGCCACTCGGGGCCGGCCAGGTCGGCGGGCTTGAGGAACACGCCCTGACTGAGCTGGTGCTGGGCTGCGGCGGTGTCCAGGTTCAGCTCGCGACCCACGGCGGTAGCCGCTGCGGTCGGGTCGCTCGCGATGAGGTCGAGGGCCTTCGCCTCGGCCTTGCGCCACGCGTCGACAGCCTCCGGGTGCGCGTCGGCGAAGGCGGTGGCCACCACGCCGAGATCCAGTGTGGGCTTGCCTGCGGTGGCCAGCTCCCGGCTGCTCACCAACACCTTCCCGGTCTTCTTCAGCTCGTCGAGCGACGGCAGCCAGGAGTACGCGGCGTCGAGGTCACCCCTGGTCCAGGCGGCGAGGATGTCCTGCGGCTCCAGGTCGACAAGGGTCACCTCGCTCTCCTTCACTCCGGCCCGCTCCAGGGCTGCGAGCAGACTGAAGTGCGCGGTCGACGCGAATGGCGTGCCGATCTTCTTGCCCCGCAGGTCGGTGACGCTTGCGACATTGGTGCCGGTGCGGGCCACCAGCGCCTCGTTGTCGCCGGCGACGTCGAGGACGAAGGCCACCTGGTAGGGCAGGTTCAGGGGTGCCGACAGGCCCCGCGCGACCGGGCTCGAGCCGATCGCGGCGATATCCACGCTGCCGGCCGCGAACGCGGTGTTGATGCTCGCACCGGAGTCGAACTTGGTCCAGGTGATCTTGTAGTCGGGCAGTGCCTTCTCCAGCAGTTGCTGGTTCTTCACGATCAGGTCCCCGCTCGGGAACGCCTGGTACGCGAGCCGGAGACTCTTGCGCTGCGGGTCACCACCGCCGCTGGCGGCACCGTCGCCGCAGGCCGCGAGTGGTACGGCGGCAGCGAGCAGAGCGGCCACGATGAAGATGCTGGGAATCGGTCTACGCACGGTTCGCCCATTCTGAGAGGTGGTGGAGAGCGCGGGTCAACTTCGACCGCGCCAGGGAACGAGCCGGTCCTCGGCGGTGCGCAGCAGTGCGTCGATGAGGAGGCCGGACAGGCCGATGGCGAACAGCCCGAGCACCACCACGTCGGTCTGCGAGTACCGTTGCGCGTCGCGGACCATGCCGCCGATGCCCGGCACGCCGTTGATGGTCTCGGCGGCGACCACCGACGAGTACGCGATGCCCACGGCCAACCGGATGCCGGTGAAGATCTCCGGCAGCGCGTGCGGCAGCACCACGTCGCGGGTGACCGCCCAGCGGCCGCCGCCAAGCGCCCTGGCCGCCTCGACGAGGGTGGCGGGTGCCGCCTTGACGGCGGAGGCGGTGGCGACCGCGACCGGGGGCAGCGCGGCGATGGACAGCAGCCACAGCTTCGGCGTCTCGTCGATGCCGAACCAGATGATGAACAGGCTGAAGTACGCAAGTGGTGGCAGCGCGCGGACGAAGGTGACGACCGGCTCGGTCGCGACCCGCGCCCAGGTGACGGTGCCCATCACCAGGCCGAGCACCAGCCCGGCGGCCACGCCGACCACCGACCCGATCAGGATGCGGCGCAGACTGACGCCGAGGTGCTCGACGAGGAGGTGACCGCTGTAGCCGCGAACGCCGTCGTGGGTGGTGGAGGTCTGCACCAGGCGGTCCCACACCGCCCCCGGTGAGGGTATGAACGTGGGGTTGTCGGTGAACACCGCGAGGATCTGCCAGAGGGCCAGTAGGGCCAGCAGGGAGACGACGCGGAGCGCGGTGCGTCGCCTCCAGCCGGCCCGCCGCTGTGCGCGCGGCGGGGGTGCCGGTGGTGCCGCGCCACTGTCGGTGGACACGGTCTGTACTGCGGAAACAACTGTCACGGCTTCTCCCGATCACGATGACCTACTATTCCTACAGCTTTGGTGGGGTATCCACAAGGGACCGCCCACTGCGTGGAACCAGAGGCCGGACACGGCCATCTCGCGCGTCGACGCGGTGAGGTGGCGGGGCCGTCGCACGCCACCTGAAGCGTGCGCGCCGCAGGCGGCCCTCGCCCCGGAAGCGGAAACGGTGCTGCCGGTGAGTCGTCGTGATGACTCACCGGCAGCACGCCGATCGATAGGAGCTCGACCCGTCGTCCCACACTCACTCCGGCGGCGTGGCCCCCGACTGCTCGCTCACCAGGTAGGCCGCGTACCAGTCGGGCCAGTTGTCGTCCCGTTGTCCGGTGCGTTTCTCGTGCTCACCGTGGGCTTCGGCCGCACGTCGCAGCGCGCTCGCCAGGTCGCTCGTGGAGCCGAACGACGTCAGGCCGCCCTCGACGCGTCCGGGGAGCCTGGTCGTGATCTCCTGCATCAGCCAGGTGTTGCCGTCCGGGTCGCGGAACGTGGCGCGGGAGAAGTAGCTGCGCCCCTCCGGGTCCGGCCCGTCGACCGGGCCGTCCGGGCTGACGTGGAAGACGTCGCCGACCTCGACACCGGCCGCGACCAGAGTGTCGTGTGCCGCCTCGACGTCGTCCACGACCAGGTACGCCATGGCCGAGCCGGTTGCCCCAGGGGTGAGCCCGGGACCGAACTGGACGGAGCACCCGGAGCCGTGCGGCGTCAACTGGACGATGCCGGGCGGGGTCTGGTCGAGCCGCCACCCGAGCCGTTGGTAGAACGCCTTCGCCCGGTCGACATCCGAGACCGGGATGACGACCACCTCCAGCTTGACGTCGAGGCTCTCGATGCGCGACGTCGCACTCGCGCCGCCCTGGTCAACCTTCGGGCTCATCGCCGCTCCCTTCCTGATCATCACGCGACTGATCGCGTTCCCTGCCCGATGCCGGCTTCCCGGCCTCAGCCGGACCCGGTTCTGGTGGCCCGGCGCAGCCCCAGCAGGGCGACCAGGGCGAGGAGGATGACGGCGACGGAGTACTCGTCGGCGGTCCGTGGGACGCCACCGGCGTAGACCACGAGGAACCCGGCGATCACCGTGGGCAGACCGAAGCCGACGTAGCAGACGACGTAGAGCACGGAGAGCACGCTTGAGCGCTGGTGCGCCTCGACACGTGGCATGACCGTCTTGAGGCTGCCCTGGAAACCGCTGCCGAAGCCCACGCCACCGAGCGCGAGCCCCACGAAGAAGCCCGGGATGGACTCCGCCATGACCGACACCAACGTGACGATCATGCCCAGGATGAGCGCGACGATCCCGGTCAGGATCACGGTCCGGGCGGCGGTCTTGCGCTGGACCAGGACGGCTGCCGACCCGAAGACGGCGAAGACGAAGAGGACCAGGCCGCCGACCACGATCGACGTGTTCATGAGACTGCGCACGAGCGCCGGGCCGAGCGCGCCGAAGAACCCGGCAAGTGCCCAGACCGAGAAGAGCACCGGGACGACGACCAGAACCGGTTGGCGTACCTCACGGGGCAGCGCGATGTCCGGCCGGAGGCTGCGACGTGCGCCGGCCATGGGGGTGACCGTCTCCGGCATCAGCGTGACGCCCACGACCTGGATCAGCAGGACCACGAGCAGCACGATGTACACCAGCCGCGTCGGCGCGGGCAGGTACTGGATGAGCAACGCCGAGAGCAGGGCGCCGCTTCCGGTGCCGATGCCGGGGGCGAGGGAGTTGGCGAGCGTGCCCCGGGCACGGTCGATGTCGAGCATGGCGGCGCCCACCGCGCCGGTGGCGGCGCCGGCGGCCAGGCCCTGCACAAGACGGGCGATCAGCAGGGACGCGACGCCGTTGGCGAAGATGAAGACGACGAGCGCGAGCATCTGCACCACGATCGCGACGACCAGCACCGGCCGCCGGCCGACATGGTCGGACAACTTGCCGAACGTGAGCAGCGACGCGAGCACCGCGAGCGCGTAGACGGCGAACACCACGGTGGTGGTGACCGGCGAGAAGTGCCAGCGTTCCTGGTAGGTGCCGTAGAGCGGGGTCGGCGCTGCCGACGCGGCCAGGAACGACACCAGGATCGACGCCAGCAGCACCAGGGAGGCAGCCGGCGAGAGTCGGGCCCGCCCTGAGTTCGACATGTCGGTGCTCCTCGGCTGCGCGGCAGAGCGGTCTGGCCCGGACGTTTCGCCAGCCCGGGGCCATCGCGGCGTACCCGGCACGCGCCGTCACATGCCCGCTCGACCCGGATCGCCGTGGTCCGTCGCCAGGTGCGCCGAGGAGCAGGGGGTACGGTGCCCGGCTCAGCCCTCGGCGTCCTGACCGGTCGCCGGGAGGCTCGCCACGGCACGGGTCAACGCGTCCCTGAAGTCGCGGTACCGGTCGGCGCCGAGCGTGTCGGCGAGTTGCTGCTCGATCAGGCGCACGAAGCCGTCGGAGGCCGTCATGAAGCTGAGACCCCGATCCGTCGGCACGATCAACTTCGCCCGCCGGTCGGCCGGGTCGGGCGTACGCCGGACGTAGCCCAGCCGCTCCAACTCGTCGAGGATCGCCCCCATCGTCTGCTTGTTGCGGCCGGCCAGCCGGGCCAGTTCGCCGGGGCGGGTGCCCTCGGCGTCCAGGTACGCGAGGACCGCGCCGTGGCGGGGCCGGACATCGTCGAACCCCTGCTCCCCCGAGCGTCGGAAGATCTCCCGCTGGACGCGCACGGAGAGCTGCACGGCAAGGATCCCGAGGTCGGGCTCCTGCTCCTTCAGTGTGCTGCGCTTCATAATTTGGTCCAATCATTGGACTGTACAAGTTATGGACTATATCGTCGCTGGCGGCGACCGGTGGTCCTTCCTCGGTCCGCCTGACCGAGAGGATGACCATGACCATTCTGGTAACCGGGGCAAACGGCACCGTGTCGCGGGACGTGCTGCGGGAGCTGGCCGGCAGGCAGCCGGTCCGCGCCCTCGTCCGGGACGTGTCCCGCACGCCGAGGCTCGACGGGGTCGAGTACGTCGTCGGCGACCTGGACCGCCCCAGCACGCTGACCCCGGCGTTCGAGGGCGTGACGACCCTGTGGCTGCTGATGCCGATGGGTCCTCTGGCGCCGAGCCAGAGCATGAACGCGGTGTGGGCGGCCCGGCAGGCCGGCGTGCAGCACATCGTCCGACTCTCCGCGATCGGCGCCGCGCACGACGCACCCACCCGCAACGGCCGCCTGCACGCACTCTCCGACGCGGAACTACAGGAGTCGGGCATCCCCTGGACGATCCTGCGACCGAGTCACTTCATGCAGAACCTGCTCGGCGCCAAGGCCGGTGAACACCTCTACGGCCTCTTCGGTGCCGCGCGCGTCGGCCTGATCGACGCCCGGGACATCGCCGCCGCCGGAGCGGCGATCCTCACCGCACCGCAGCAGCACGCGGGCATGATCTACACGCCCACCGGCCCGGAGCGCATCACCCTGGACGAGGCGGCCGACGAGATCGCCCGGGCGCTCGGGCAACCGGTGCGCTACGTGCCGCAGAGCCCGGAGCAGACGCGCGACGGCCTGCTCCAGGCCGGCCTCGACCAGTGGTCGGCAGAGGTCCTCGCCGAGTACCGGGTCGCCTACGGCTCCGGGTGGGGTGACTTCACCAACGACCACGTCGCACGGGTCACCGGCCGGCAGCCGCGGACCTTCGCCGAGTTCGTCCGCGACCACCGCGAGCACTTCGCACGCCTCTGACCCCGTCGACAGGTCGGCACGGTGCCCTCCGGCGCGATCGCGCCGGAGGGCGCCGCCGTGCATGCCCGGCCTACCCCCTACACCTCGGGGTGACCGAAGAGCCCGGGCAACCCACCGCTGTGCAGGAACACGACCCGCTCGCCGCGCGGGAAGCTGCCGGCCAGCAGCGCTGCCATCGCCCGGCCGGTGTACGTCGGGTCCAGGAACACGCCCTCCGTCCGCGCGGTCAGCTCCAGCGCCGCCCGGACGGCGTCGGTGAACGTTCGGTACCCCGCGCCGACCTGGGTGCCGTCGATCCGCAGCGCCTCCGGCTCGACCTCACCGACGAGCAACCCGGCGACTGTCGCCCGCGGGTCCGGCACAGCGCCGACATCCACGCCGATCACCCGCTGCGGGCCCAGCTCCCGCACCAGCCCGGCCATCGTCCCGCCCGAGCCGAGCGCCGTCACGACCTCCACCCCGTCGACGGTCGGCAACTGGGCTCGCAGCTCCCGAGCGCAGTCCACGTAACCCTGGACCGACGCGGGAGAGGTGCCGCCGAACGGGATGACGTACGCCGATCGTCGCTCCGCCTCGACCGCCACCACCTCGGCGGGCGGACGGTCCCCGGTCCAGACGATCTCCGCGCCGGCGAGCCTGTCGAGCAGCAGGTTGCCTCGCGGGCTCTCCGGGGGCGGGCCGGCGAGCACCAGCACGCAGGAGAGACCGAGCCGCGCGGTCGCGGCCGCGGTGAGCCGGGCGTGGTTGCTCTGCGGCGCACCCGAGGTGACGACCGTGGTGGCGCCGGCGGCGATCGCCTGCGCGCACGCGTACCGCAGTTTGCGGATCTTGTTGCCGCCGGCGCCCAGGCCGGTGAGGTCGTCGCGCTTGAACCAGAGCTCGGCCAACCCCAGCCGGGCGGCGAGCCGGGGCGCGGCCTCCAACGGCGTCGGCCAGGTACCGAGGGGAACGGGTGTGATCATCCGTTCAGCTAAGCACTACGCGCCCAGGCTGCCCGGGGCAGCGGGCCGACGTCCGAGTGCCGACCGGGACGCAGTGCCGCGTGCCGCTGCCCGGGTCCCGCCCCATCCCGGGCGGCGAGCGCGTCGGCCACCACTCCGGTGGCGAACGCGTAGATGGACTTGTGCAACACGTCGATGGCGAACTCGGAGCGGGGCCAGGTAAGCGGAGGGGCGCCCACACCTGTGGCGTTCTCCAGGATCTGGTCGTTGCTCAGCCGCAGGGCGGTGAACATCGTCGACGCCCACGCCCCGCGCAGCCCGGCCTGGGCCATGACGCTGCGCAGCACGCCGACCAGCACGCCCTGGCCGTAGTGCATCGTCAGGTTCTGCCATCGGGGCGGCTGCCCGGAGGACTCCGGCAGGCCGGTCAGCCGGGCCAGGACCCGGGCCGGCACGTAGGAGTCTGGTCGACCGGTCACCCGCTGTTCGACCTTCTCGGCAGCCGTCATCACCGCCGCCCCGGCCAGACCCGCCACCAGCCCTTGCCACACCGCTTTCTTCAGCATGTGCGGCCCCTTCCCCCCGAGCGGTCGTCTACACCCCGGGATGCCGCCGGGCCGGTGCTCGGACGCCTGCGCCGTGCCGTCTCCCCCGGGTAGCGTGGACGGTCATGGCCACCAGTGCCGACGTACGCCGGGAACTCGCCAGCCTCGCCGACCCACGTCGCGCCGAGGCATCGAGCCGGTTCCTGCAGATGGTCCCGGGCGGCTACGGGGCGGGCGACCGGGCCCTCGGCGTCTCCGTGCCCGACCAGCGCAGGGTTGCCGCCCGTTTCTGGCGTGAGCTGTCGCTGGCCGAGACGACGAAGCTGCTCACCAGCGACGCGCACGAGGAGCGGCTGACCTCGCTGCTCATCCTGGTGCGGAGGTTCAGCAGGGGCGACGAGCCGGAGCGAGGCGAGGTCTTCCACACCATCCTGGCCAACACCTGCCGCATCAACAACTGGGATCTGGTGGACTCGTCCGCGCCGTACATCGTCGGCCCCTGGTTGATCGACAAGGACCGGAGCGTGCTGGATCGGTTGGCCGAGTCGAGCCTGGTGTGGGACCGGCGCATCGCGATCATGGCGACCTTCGCCTTCATCAGGGCCGACGACTTCGAGTGGACCTTTCGAATCGGCGACCGTCTCCTGCTCGACCCGCACGACCTCGTCCGGAAGGCGGTGGGCTGGATGCTGCGCGAGGTGGGCAACCGGGACAGAGCGGCGGAGGAGGAGTTCCTCGCCCGCCGCTACCGGGTCATGCCACGGGTCATGCTGCGGTACGCGATCGAGAAGTTCGAACCGCAGCGTCGCCGCGCGTACCTGTCCGGTGCCCTCTAAATGGCGTCAGCCGGTGGGATGGGGAAGTTCCGGTTGAAGACGTTGTCCGGGTCGTACGTGGCCTTGACGGCGCGCAGCCGGCCGAGGGTGGGCTCAGGCCAGGCGTCCAGCAGTCGAGCCGGGTCGGTGTCGCTCTCGAAGCTGAGGTACAGGCCGTCGAGGTGCGCGTACAGCCCGGCCCAGAGCTTGTCGAGCTGACGCCTGCGGTCGGGGACCGTGGCGGCGAGTACCGAGAAGTTCTGCCTCCGGTGCGGGTAGGCGGTCGCGTCGCGGGCGACGTCGTTCACCGCCCCGCCGACCGACCGGAGCTGCATGATCATCACATCGCCAGACTGGATCATGTGCTCCATCAGGTCGGCCGCCTCCGGCGTGACGTGGCGCAGCAGACCGCTGCGGGTGTCTCGCAGCCCCTGCCCCCGATGCTGGTTGCCGGGCGGCGCGACGATCGCCGGGTACGGCACGAGCTGTGCCTGCTGGTCGAGGATCGGCCCGATCTCCAGGAACGGACTCAGGGCGGACTGCGCCGCCTCGACGTCGTCACCGGCGTAGACGAGCGTGACCTGCGCGGTCGGCGGGTTGCCACGCCGGCCGGGAAAGAGCGAGAGGAAGCTCGTCAGCTCCCGGGGCGCGTCCTCGACGAGCTGCCCCCAGCGACGCAGCAGGTGGGCGGTGTCGGTCGCGTCCGCGACCAGTTGGGCGAAGACGACGGTGTCCACCTCGTACGCCTCCAGCTCGAGCGCGGTGACCACACCGAAGTTCCCGCCGGCGCCCCGGACGGCCCAGAACAGGTCGGGGTGGCGCTCGTGGTCGACCCGCAGCAGGCGACCGTCCGCGGTGACGATCTCGGCGGCGACGACGTGGTCGATGGTCAGGCCGTGCCGACGCACCAGGTATCCGACGCCGCCGGTGGTGGCGAGACCACCGACGCCCACGTCCCCGTAGTCGCCCGAACTCACGGCCAGGCCGTACGGGGCGAGCGCCCGGGCCACGTCACCCCACCGGGCACCGGGCTCCAGTCGCACCCGGCGGGTCGCCCGGTCGAGCACCTCGACCCTGTTCATCCTCGACATGTCGATGACGACTCCCCCGTCGTTCGTCGACCGTCCGCTGATGCCGTGTCCGCCGCTGCGCACCGACAGCGGGACATCCTGCGTCCGGGCGTACGACACGGCCTCGACCACCTCGGCGGCGTTCTGCGGGCGGATCACCAGGGCCGGCGATCCCTGCCAGCTGTAGGTGTGGCGCACACCCTCGTACTCCGGATCACCGGGCTCGACGGACCGCGCGGCAAGCGACGCGGGCAGCGCGTCGTAGTCGAGAGCCGGGTGTCGTTCGGCGAGCGCGACGCTCGTGCGGGCCGGGCCGGCGTCGACCCCGCCCCCCGCGCGCTCCCTGGCGACCGCCGCCCGCAGCGCGGGGGCGATCTCCTGCCCGAGGGTCTGGATGAGGCGCGGGTCGTCGCGGCCGATCAGGAAGGTGCTGAAGCCCTCGTCGAGGACCAGCGGAAGGAGCTGGTCGACCCACTGCCCGGCCGGCCCCTGGAGGAAGCCACGGTTGCGCGACGAGACGTCGACGGTGAACAGGTTGAGCAGCCGCCGGATCTCCCGAGGCTCGCGGCCCGCGGCGAGGGCCGCCTCGTCGATGAGCCGGTTGGCGGTCACCCGGTCCGGAGACCGCAGGTATTCCAGGGTCGGGAGCCAGCCGTTGGCCTTCTGGCCGGTCAGGGCCAGCATCTTCGGCTGGTACGCGCCGAGCCAGATGTCGATGTCATGCGCCGGCTTCGGACCGCGCTGCATGCCGGGTACGGGGTAGTACCTCCCGTCCAGCCGCAGCGGCCCGTCGGCGGTGTCGTCCCAGACGCCGCGCAGCACGTCGATCGCCTCCCGCAGGGCGGCGACTCCCTGCCCCGGGGTCAGCCGACGGGCTCCCATGCCCTCGACGCCGTCCCAGAACGCGCCAGCGCCGAGACCCAGGTCGAACCGGCCGTGCGAGAGCCGGTCCAGGCTGGCGGCGGCTCTGGCCAGCACGGCGGGCGGGCGCAGCGGCAGGCTGAGGACGTTTCCCGAGATCCGTAGCCGCTCGGTGCGGGCGGCCACCCAGCTCAGCAGGGTCCAGGTGTCGAGCAACGCCGCGTTGTAGGGGTGGTCCTGGAAGGTGACCAGGTCCAGCCCGGCTGCCTCGGTCAGCTCGGCCAGCGCCACCACCTGATCCGGGTCGTGCACGCTCGGCGTCAGGAAAGACCCAAACCGGAGTTCGTGCCCGTAGTCCGACATCGCTTCACCATCCACGCAATCGTTTGGTCAACCCATCATGTGTTCGGTCTATCGTTTGTCGCACAACACTTCTGTTCTGCCGCTCATTCCTGGGGTCCCACGGTGCCGAGGATGATCAACCTGCCGACCACTAGCATCGGGACATGGCCGCGACCGACCCCTGCGAGCTGCCGGCCGACCGCAGACGCGGCTCGAATTTCGGCTGGTCACTGGGCATGGTGCTGCGCCGCTGGCAGGAGCGCGTCGAGGAGCTGCTGCGGGACCTGCCGCACGGCAGCAGGGGCTACCACATCCTGGCCGTCGTGGTGCACGAGGAGGTGCCCACGCAGGTTGCCCTGGCCGCCCGCCTGGCCATCGACCGCAGCGTTCTGACGTACGTCATCGACGATCTGGAGAACGCCGGCCTCATCGAGCGCAGGCGTGCTCCCCAGGATCGGCGCGCCCGACGGATAGTCGCCACCGAACGCGGTCGTCAGACGCTCGACGAGGCCGAACGGCGCGTCGCCCACGCCGAGGACCACGTGCTGGGCGGGCTGCCCGAGGAGCAGCGTGACGTCCTTCGCGACCTCGCCGCCCGCGCCGCCGAGGCGATCCACGTCGCCGCACCCGCCACCGACCCCTGCGTGGCGGTGCAGAGCGTCCTCCCCTCGGCCGACCAACCCGGCTGACCCGCACCGTCCCTCCCGCGAGGGAGTGACGTCCCCTGCCAGCGGGGTTCGCCGACCGCGGTACGCCGGAAGGATCGGCGCATGACGACATCGACATCGACAGCGATCGTCGGTCGGACCGTCCATGGCCTGACGTACGCGGTGCTCGGCTGGGCCGTGGCATACGGGGGCGTACGTCTGGCGTGGACGGTCGGCGACGCCCCGGAGTTCGGGCGGTTGGGGCTGGACCTGCTCGGCTTCACCGGCTGGTGGTCGGTGGCGCTGTGCGCGGCAGCCGGCGGGCTGGCGGTCGCCCTGGACCGGGTGGCGACCTGGCGGCCGGCGCTGGCGGGGCTCGCCTGGGCCGTCGCCGGAGCGCTCGTCGCGGCGGCCGCGATCCTGCTGCCGGAGCTGGTGGGCTTCCTGCTGTTCACCGTCGGCCCGTTCTTCGACCCGGTGGCGTTCGCCAGCCGCGTCGGTTGTGTCACCGGAGCGGTCCTGCTCGCGCTTGCCACCGCGCGCTACCAACGACGTACCCGCGGCGACTGTCCGGGCTGCTGCCGGACGGTCCGACCGGGTACGCGACGCACGACACCCGCGCAATGGGCGCGCTGGGCCGCGTGGGCCGCGGTGGGTGGTCTCGTGACCCGCTTCGCGGCACAGTTCGTGGTGGGGTTCGACCGCGTCGACCAGAGCGCCTCGCTGCTCGCTTTGGAGATCGGCCTGGTGCTGGCCGGGGTGCTGTTGCCGCTCGCGCTCGTGCACCACTGGGGCGAGGTCTGGCCGGGCTGGGTGCCGCTGCTCGCCGGCCGAACGATTCCACGCCTCGTGCTGCTGGTGCCCGGCTTCGGGCTCGGCGCGGGCATCGTGGCCTACTTCGGCATGGGCATGGTGCAGGTGACGACGGGATCGCACAGCGAGTTCTCCGACGCGTTCCTGTGGGTGGCGATGTCGGCGTACCTCGTCATGGGGCTGGGTCTGGTCGTCGCGTCCACCGACTACCACCTGCGCACCCGCAGGCCCTGCGGCGCCTGCGGGCGGTGACGGGGCCGTCGACCCCGGGCCTGCGACATTGACAGGAATCGTTGGACGAATTAACTTTCTGAATCAAGCACCTGGGAGCGCTCCCAATCACTCACCGTCCACCCAGCACTCGATCTCGCCACCGACGAGCCCTCCCGAGGCGTGGATGCCACCACCATTCGAGGAGGAGCTTCATGAGAAGGAGAGTGACCAACACCGCCCTGGTGTCGGTCGGCGCCGTGCTGCTGGCATCGGCAGCGGTCGCCGTGTCGGTGCCGGCGGGGGCCGCCGCCGGCTGCTCGGTCGACTACAGCGTGTCGTCGCAGTGGCAGGGCGGCTTCGGCGCCAACGTCACCATCACCAACCTCGACGAGGCGGTGACGAGTTGGACGTTGACCTGGAACTACAACGCCGGACAGACCGTCTCGCAGGCGTGGAACACGACGCTGACCCAGAGCGGCACGGCCGTCACCGCCAAGAACGTCAGCTACAACGGGGCCATCCCCACCAACGGGACGGTGTCGTTCGGTTTCAACGGCTCGTGGACCGGCAGCAACCCCAGTCCAACGATCTTCGCCTTGAACGGAGTGGGCTGCACCGGTGGCACCGAACCGACCCCGACGCCCACGACGACGACGCCGACGCCGACGCCCACCACCCCACCCCCGAACGGGCCGGCCGACATCACGGTGAACAGCGCGACCCGCTACCAGACGGTCGACGGCTTCGGGGCCGCGCAGTCGATCTGGGGTAGCGCCTGGTCGACGACGGACACGCAGACCCTCGTCGGCATGGGCGCCAACCAGTTGGGGCTGTCGATCGTGCGGACCGGCCTGTCGCCGGTCTCCACCGAGTGGACTACGCACGTGAACTCGTTGAAGACGGCGAAGTCCTACGGATCGAACGTGAAGATCCTCGCGTCGCCGTGGACCGCGCCGGCCGCGTGGAAGACCAACAACAGTCGGGTCAACGGCGGAAAGCTGAAAACCGACTACTACGACGACTACGCCAACCATCTCAACAGCTACGTGCAGTACATGCGGGGTCAGGGCGTGCCGATCGACGTCACCTCGGTGCAGAACGAGCCCGACTGGCACCCGGACTACGACTCGATGGACTGGAGCGGCACCGAGCTGCGCACCTTCGTCCGCGACCAGGGCACGAAGGTGCAGAACACCAAGCTGATGGTCGCCGAGGCGGTGAACCTGAACTACAACTTCACCGACCCGACCCTGAACGACGCGACCGCCCGCAACAACATCGGCTATATCGGTGGGCACCTGTACGGCACCGAGGAGTCGGGCCGGCTGCGGCCGTACTCGCTGGCCCAGCAGTACAACAAGCCGGTGTGGATGACCGAGTGGAACCTGCACGCCGCTGACGGCGGCGGCTCCAACATCTGGGGCAACCCGGCCAACACCACGGTGTGGAACGAGACCCTCGACGACATCATGCGCACCGTGCACAAGTCGATGGAGGCCAACTGGAACGCCTACATCTGGTGGTACGGCAAGCGCTACTACTCCTTCATCGGTGACGGCGAGTCGGCATACGGCACCGTCGCGGGCGCCCCGCTCAAGCGCGGGTACGCCTTCTCCCAGTACGCGAAGTACGTGCGCCCCGGCTACCAGCGGGTCGCCCTGACGAAGAGTTCGAAGGCCTCCCCGCTGGAGGTGACCGCCTACCAGGGGGACGGAAAGATCACCCTGGTGATCCTCAACCGCTCCAACAGCGCGGTCAACAACGCAGTGGTCCAGGCCCCGCAGAACGTCACCCGGGCCGAGCACTACCTCACCTCGGTGAACGCCAACGCGGCCAGCCAACCGACCACGGTCAACGGCGGTCAGGCCACCATCAACGTCGGCGCCCGCAGCATCTCCACCCTCGTGTTCACCCTCTGAGAGGTCCGCTCGGCCGCCGGCACGAGCGGCGTCGCGGGTGCCCCGGCCACACGCCGGGGCACCCGCTCGCCGGCGACTGCCGGTTCCTGCCGCACGTCCGTCAGCCAGCGCCCGCGACGACGGTTTCGGCCACGGTCGGCGGCGCGGTGCTCTTGCGCACCACGAGCTTGGGAATGACAAGCGGCAGACGTTGCGGCACCGTCTCGTCGATGGCCTGGGTGACGGCCGTGATGGCCCGCCGACCGACCGCGCCGAAATCCTGCTGGATCGTCGTCAACGGCGGAATGAGGTAGGGCGCCTCGGGAACGTCGTCGAACCCGACCACGGAGAGGTCCTGGGGCACCCGCCGGCCACGTTCGTGCAGCGCCCGCAGCACGCCGATGGCCATCTGGTCGTTGGCCGCGAACACCGCGGTGGCACCGGGCATCTCGTCGATCCGCAACCCGGCGACGTAGCCACTGTGCGCTCTCCAGTCGCCCACGACCGGCTCCGGCGGGCGTAGGCCAGCCGCACTCATCGCCTGACGCCATCCTTCGAGTCGGGCACGGGCCTCCGCCCAGTTGAGCGGGCCGCTCACATGCACGATCTCCCGGTGGCCGAGTTCGAGGAGGTGGTCGGTGGCCATCCGGGCCCCGAGCACCTGGTCGACGCCGACGGTCACGCTGGCCCTGGACACGTCGCCCTCCACGACGACGAACGGGACACTCGAGCGCGTCATCCGCACCACCTCGAGAGCCTCGTCGTTGCCGGCGATCATCACGACGCCCTCCACACCGACACGCATGAGGTGTTCGGTGGCGTCGCTGAGCGCCCGTACCGTCACCTCGGAGAGGCTCACCGAGGTGGCGAAGTAGCCGGCGGCGCGGGCCGCGTCCTCGACGCTGCGATGGATGCTCGTCGGACCGAACAGCGTCCTGGCCGTGCCGATGATGCCGATCATCCCGGACCGTCCGCGTACCAGGGCGCGGGCGGCCGTGTTGGGGCGGTAGTCGAGACGTCGGATGGCCTCGAGGACCCGCTCGCGCGTCTCGCGCCTGATGCTCGGCGCCCCGTTGATGACCCGGGACACCGTCTGGTGCGACACGCCCGCCAGGCGAGCGACGTCGGCCATCACCGGTGGCCGGTCGGCCGCTGTCACAGCGGTCCTTGCGTGAACTCGCACTGGCGGGCCGTCCGTTCTTCCATGGAATCAGTTCCTCGTGGGCCTCGTCCGTTCGTGCCCGTCAGTGTGAGTGACGGGGCACCGCACTGCCGCTTCCGCCGACGAGGAAGTCGAGATCCGCGCCGCTGTCCGCCTGCAGGACGTGCTCGCTGTACAGCCGTACCCAACCCCGGTCGGCCACCGGTTTCGGCGGCTGCCAGGCGGCACGACGCTCGGCGAGTTCCGCGTCGTCGACCAGGAGGTCCAGGCGGCGCGTCACCACGTCGACGGCGATCAGGTCGCCGGTGCGTACCAGCGCGAGCGGGCCGCCGACCGACGCCTCCGGTGCCACGTGCAGGACGCAGGTGCCGTAGCCGGTGCCGCTCATCCGGGCGTCGGAGATCCGCACCATGTCCGTGATGCCGTCGGCGAGCAGCCGTCGTGGCATGGGCACGTTGCCCACCTCGGGAAAACCCGGGTAGCCCCGGGGGCCGGCGTTGCGGACGACGATCACCGTGTCCGGGGTGACGTCGAGGTCCGCGTCGTCGGCGGCGACGACGTAGTCCTCGATCCGGTCGAACACGAGCGCCGGGCCGGTGTGCGTGAGGAGGTGGGCGGAGGCGGCCGAGACCTTCAACACCGCACCGGACGGCGCGAGCGAGCCCCGCAGCACCACGGTGCCCGAGCCGGCGGGCTGGAACGGCTCCCGCATGGTGCCGATCACGTCCCGGTTCCAGCACTGGGCGCCGTCGACGTTCTCGGCCACGCTCGCACCGCTGACGGTGACGTGGTCCATGTGCAGCAGCGGCGCCAACTCCTTCATCACCACCGGAAGGCCGCCCGCGTAGGCGAAGTCCTCCATCAGGTACGCCCCGGACGGCATGAGATTGACCAGCATGGGCACGTCCGCGGTGAGGACGTCGAAGTCCTCGAGCGACAGGGGGACGCCGAGACGTCCCGCGATCGCGAGCAGGTGTACGACAGCGTTCGTGGAACCGCCGATCGCGGCGTTGACCCGGACGGCGTTCTCGAACGCCTGCCGGGTGAGCACCGTCGACAACCGCTGGTCCTGTTCGACCATCGCGACGATCCGGCGGCCGGCGGCCTGCGCGAGCGCGTACCGCCGGGAGTCGACCGCCGGCACGGCGGCAGACCCCGGCAGTTGCACACCGAGCGCCTCGGTCACGCAGGCCATCGTGGAGGCGGTGCCCATGGTCATGCAGTGACCCCGACTACGGGACATGCCGACCTCCGCCTCCGAGCAGTCGGCCGCGCTCATCCGGCCGGCCCGCATCTCCTCGGTGAAACGCCAGACGACGGTGCCCGAGCCGATGTCCTGGCCGCGGAACTTGCCGTTGAGCATCGGGCCGCCGGTGAGCATCAGGGTCGGCAGGTCGACGCTCGCCGCTCCCATCAGCAGACCGGGTGTGGTCTTGTCACAGCCGGAGAGCAGGACCACCCCGTCGAGCGGGTTGGCCCGGACCGACTCCTCCAACTCCATCGCCAGCAGGTTGCGGTAGAGCATGGTGGTGGGCCGCATCAGCGGCTCGCCCAGGCTCATCGCCGGGAACTCCAGCGGCAGGCCACCGCTCTCCCACACGCCCCGCTTCACCGATTCGGCCAGGTCCCGTAGGTGGGCGTTGCAGGGTGTCAGCTCCGACCAGGTGGTCGCGATGCCGATCACGGGGCGACCGTCGAACACGTCGTCCGCGAAACCCTGGTTGCGCATCCAGGACCGGTGGATGAACCCGTTGCGGCCTTCCGCACCGAACCACTGCCCGCTGCGCAGCGGTCGATTTGTCGTCGACATCAGCACACCTCTCTGTCATCCGTCCGGCCGCGTCCTGTGCGGCGGTCCATGGCGTGGGTGGAACAGGTGATCGGGTCGGCCTACCGGAGACCGCCGACGGACAGGCCGCCGCGCCAGTGTCGTTGGAGGCTGAAGAACGCGATGATCAGCGGGATCACCGACACCAGGGAACCCAGGATGATGAGGCTCCACAGCGAGGTGCCTCCCGCGTTGTTCGCGGACGCGATGCCCTGCCAGAGGCCGAGACCGACGGTGACGGGGAAGAGCCGGTTGTCGGAGAGCATGGCCAGGGGCAGGAAGTAGTTGTTCCAGGACGCCACCGCGGACAGCAGCAGCACGGTGACCACCGCGGGACGCATCAGCGGTAGGGCGATCTGGATGAACGTCCTGATCTCACCCGCGCCGTCGACCCGCGCAGCGTCCAGGAGTTCGTCGGGCACCGCGTCGCGCGCGTACACGTGCATCAGGTAGACACCGAACGGGTTGAGCAGCGACGGGAGGATGACCGCCCACACCGTGTTCGTCAGGCCGAGCCGGGAGAACATGATGAAGGTCGGGATGACCAGAGCGGTGGCGGGCACCATCAGCGCGCCGAGCACGACGGCGAAGCTGAAACGGCGTGCGGCGAAGCGGTACTTGGCGAACCCGTAGCCGGCCATCACCGCCAGGACCGTGGCGCCGATGCCGCCGGCGATGGCGTACAGCGTGGAGTTGAGGATCCACCGCAGGTAGATGCCACCGTCGTAGGTGAAGAGCTGCCTGAGGTTGCCGAGGTAGTCGATCTGGTCGGTGAACCAGAGGGTGTTGCCGCCGCCGAACAGGCCCGGCGCGTCCTTGGAGCTGTTGACGATGACCCACCAGAACGGTACGAGGAAGTAGATCACCAGGAAGCCGAGGAGGATCTGCAGAGGGAGGTAGCGCTGCGGTCGGCGGGCGCCTGCGCGGACGCTCGTGTGCTCGGTCATCTAGAGGAAGCTCCTCCGCTTGCGGGTGAAGAACAGGAAGGCGTACACGCAGATGAACACGATCCCGCCGAGGGCGAAGGAGATCGCGGAGCCGTAGTTGAAGTTGGCGAGCGAGAACGCCTGTTGGTACGCGTACATGTTCGGCGTGAAGTCCGAGCCGATGGTGCCCGCGGCGAGGTACCGCAGGATCTGCGGTTCGTTGAAGAACTGCAGGGTGCCGATGAGCGAGAAGACCAGGATCAGGATCAGCGCGGGCGCGATCAGCGGGATCTTGATCCGCGTCGCGATCTGCCAGCGCCCGGCACCGTCCATCCGGGCCGCCTCGTAGAGCGTCGGGTCGACGCCCTGCAGGGCGGCATACAGGATGATCATGTAATAGCCGGCCCACTGCCAGGTGACGACGTTGAGCAACCCGTAGAAGATCAGGTCGCTGCCCAGGAAGTCCGGTGCGGTGGCGCCGAAGAGCCCGAAGATGTCGGTGAGCGGGCCGAAGCCCCTGCTGTAGAGGAACCCCCACATCACCGCGCCGATGACCGTCGGGATCGCGTACGGGAGGAAGATCATGAGGCGGGAGAAGCGGGCGAACAGGGTGGTCACCGAGTCCAGGATGAGCGCCATCGCGAGCGCGATGACGATCTGCACCGGGATCGAGACGAGCGAGAAGCGGATGACGAACCACGCCCCGGACAGGAAGCTCGGGTCGGTGAACGCCTTCACGTAGTTGTCGAACAGGACGAAGCTGGTGCCGCCGATCAGCTTCCTCTGAAAGAGGCTGAGATACAGCGCGTACGCCAGCGGCGCGATGAGGAAAGCCAGGAACACGACCCCGAACGGCCCGACGAAGAGCCATCCCATCAGGTGCTCGCGAAGGTGTACCTTGCCACGGATCTTGCGCGTCTCAGGCGGTGTACTCGCTGCGCGCTTCTCGGTCAGGGATGTCATTGTGGTCTCCGGGACGTGGACGCTGAGGGGGGAGGGTGGGCCGGCCGGTGCCGGCGCGGCCCACCCCGCCGGTCACTGAACGGTGAAGCCTTGTTCCTTGGCGTACTTCGCCACGTCCTCCTGGAGCCGGTCGGCAGCCTGCGAGCCGGTAACGGACCCCTTGATGACCTCGCTCACCTGCTTTTCCATGGCGTCGAGGTAGTACTGGCCGAAGGGTGCGTACTGGACGCCCTGGTAGGCGTCGGCGGCGGGAACGTAGACCTCCTTGTTCGCCTGCTGGCCGCCGAAGAACGCCACCTTCAGGTCGACGAAGGCGGGATCCTTGAGCGCCGTGAGGTTCAGCGGGAAGATGACCTGGTTGGTCCAGCCGTCGGTGAGTGACTCCTTGTCGGCGTAGAGCCCGTAGGCGACCTTCGCGGCCAGCTCCGGCTTCTTCGCCTGCTTGGTCACCGAGAACGCCGACCCGCCCCAGTTCACCTGCACCGGGTTGGCCGCGTCCCACTGCGGCAGCGGGGCCACCGCGAACTTGCCGGTGTCCTGGCCCTTGCCGACACCCGCGCCGGTGAGGTAGCCGGGCGCCCACGCGGCCGAGATGTACGTCGCGTAGTTGCCGTTGATCACGCCGGAGATGTACTCCGGGGTGAACTGGTTCTGCGTGCCGACCAGGCCCTTCTTGGCCAGGCCACCCCAGTAGTCCAGCACGTCCTTGGACGCCTGGTCGTTGAGCTTCACGCCGATCGCCTTCGGCTGCGCCGGATCGAAAGTGAAGGGCGTGGCGCCCTTCTGGATCTGGAGCGCCATCAGGACCGCCGGGACGTTCGCGCCGAAGTCCCCGAAGAGCGGACCACCGGCGTCCTTGACCTTCTGCGCGGCCTGCTCGTACTCGGCCCAGGTCTTCGGTGGGGTGACCTTGTACTTGTCGAAGATGTCCTTGCGGTAGATCATGCCCATCGGGCCGCCGTCGACCGGGACGCCGTAGACCGCGTCACCGACCGACACGTCCTTCCAGGCACCCTCGCTGTAGTTGGCCTTGACCGCGTCGTAGCCGTACTTCTTGATGTCGACGAGCGCGCCCTGGATCTGGAAGGTCGGGATGCGGTCCGCCTCGACCATGATCACGTCGGGCGCCCCGGTGCCCGCCGAGATGGCCGTCTGGAACTTGTCGTACTCGTCCCCGCCCTGCCCGACGTTGGTCCAGCAGACCTGCACCTCGTTGTTCAGCTTGTTGAAGTTGTCGACGACGAGTTGGGTGTTGGGGTACCAACCCCACATCGTCACCACCGGCAGTTCCTTCTTGGTGATGGTGTTCGTGCAATTACTCGCGTCGCTGCCGCCCTCGTCGGAGGAGCAGGCCGCGAGGCCGGTCCCGACCGCGAGCATGGCAACCGTGGCGAGTATCCGTCTTCTCTTCATTGAGGTGGTTCCCTTCGGGTGGCGGTGCGGAGGGGTCAGCCGTACCGTGGCGGGCGCCACCGGGGCAGGAGACCTGCACCCGGTGGCGTCGCCTGGAACGGCTCCTAGCGCTTGAACAGACGCGGCGCCAGGTCGATGAGGTTCTTCTGCCACACGTCCCAGCCGTGCGGCCCGGGGGTGACCCCGTCGAACTCGTAGCGGATACCGAGGTTGTCCATCGTGGTCAGCGAGGTCATGAAACTCGGGTACACGAAGTCGGTCTGGTCACCGACGTACACGCGCAGCATCCTGGTGCCGTTGTTGATCGCCGCCGCGTCGACGCCGGTGCTGCTGCCGAACCCGGCGGAGAAGGCCGCGACGTAGGCGAACTCGCCCGGGTACGCCTTCAGCACCCCGAACGCCTGCCCGCCGCCCATCGACAGGCCGGCGAGGGCCTGCTGGGACGGGTCGCTGGAGATGTGGTAGCGGGATCGGGCCGTCGGAACGATGTTCTCCCGCAACTCCCTGTTGAAGTTCGAGGAGTTGCCGTTGCCCATCACGACCACCATGGGCGTGAGGTCACCGTCGAGGAACTGGTTGTCGAGGATCTGCTTGGCCCGGCCCATCTCGACCCAGTCGGTGTAGTTCTGACCACCACCGTGCTGCAGGTAGAGGACGGGGTACGGCTGTGCCCGGCCCGGGTCGTACCCGGGTGGGGTCCACACCAGCGCGGTGCGGTCCTGGCCGGCCACCGTGCTGGTGTAGGTCATGCTCTCGACCTTCCCGCCGCGACCGGCGGGCACGTCCGACAGCAGCCGGGCACCCGGGCCGGGGATGAGGAACGTGCTCCACATCGGCTCGGTGGTCACCGACGTCGGGTTCGAGGTGTCCTTGAACGGAACCCGGTCCACGATCAGTCGGTAGTAGTAGAACCACGGCTTGAGCGGGCCGACCGTCGCCCGCCAGCGGTCCCCGTCGCGGGTCAGTGGCAGGCGCAGCCAACTGCCGCCCGGCGCGACGTTCGCCCAGACCGTGACGTGCTGGGCGGCAGCGAAGTCGGTGGTCGTTTCGAAGGTGACGAAACCGTCCTCGTTCACGAAGGGCGTCGGGGTGGTGCCGGCCGGCGGGGGCGCGAACTCCCCCTTGAGCTGCGTGTGACCCGGGCTCGGCCCGTGGTCCCGCACGTGCCGGAACAACCGCGGCACGAAGTCGACGAGGTTCTCCTGCCACGTCGTCCAGGTCGCACCGCCGTCCGGGTTGACCCCGTCGAACTCGAACCGGACGCCGGCTCGGTCCAACGCCTTCGTCAACCGGTTGGTGGTGTTGTACGCGGGATCGGTGACGTTGCCGGTGTAGACGCGCAGCAGCTTGACGCCGCGGTTGATCGCCTTGGCGTCCTTGCGGTCGATCGCCGGAGCCGACGTGCCCGAGAACCAACCGACGTAACCGAACTGACCCGGCTTGGTGAGCGCGGCGCGTACGGCGTCCGTTGCCCCGTCGGAGACGCCCGCGATGGCCTGGTGCGCCGGATCACGGAGGACGCGGTAGTTGTCGGCGACCGCCCTGCGGAGGTCCTTCGACTCCCTGTCGTCCGCGACGTCGGCGTTGTTGATCACCACAACCATCGGGCTCATGGCGCGCGCGGCCGAGAGGTTGTCGAGGATCTGCTTGGACCGGCCGAGGTCGAGCCAGTCGGTGGTGGCCTGCGCATCGCCGGACTGCAGGAAGAGCGCGGGGTAACCCTTCGGTCCCTTGGCCGCGTAGCCGGGTGGCGTCCAGACCAGAGCCGAGCGCTGCGCGTTCCCGGTGCGGTAGGCAAGCGTCTCGATCTTTCCACCGGTGCCCGAGGGTGCGTCCTCCAGCCACCGGGCCGAGTCACCCGCGACGAGGAACGTGCTCAGAAGCGGGTTGGACGCGACATTCGTGCTGTTCGTCGGGTCCTTGATGCTCTTGGTGTCGTCGGCGGTGAGCTGGTAGGTGTACAGCCCGGGCTCCAACGCGCCGAGCACCCCCGACCACACGTCACCCCGGCGGGTCAGACCGAACTCCGCCCACGAGGCGGACGGACCGAAGTTGCCCTCGACGACGACCTGCGAGACGGTGCCCAGGTTCTCCTGGACGTACGCCGCCGGGACGGCGAACGAGGCGTAGCGGTCCGGAGAGACGTCCAGCCACGGCGTGTCCGCCGCCGCTGGCTGCGGTGCGAGGAGAACCGCCGCGGTGGCGATGACGCCAGCGGTGAACGCCGCCGAGAGCCGCCGGCGTACGCCCAGACGGCGTGAGCGCCCGTGATACTGTTCGGTAACCACACTCCACTCCCTTCATGCGCCGGCAGCGGATGCGACCCGACTGACCGGCTCAACTCAACGGTGGATCTGGCCGTTCGTGCTGCGTGCACCTCCTTCAGGCTGCTGTCACCGATGTCAGGGTCGTGCCGCGCTCGACGGTGCAGCGGTCGAGCTGCGCACGACGAGGCGTGTCGGAAGCACTATCTGGCTCGGCTCGTCCCACTCGCCGGTCACCAGTGACTTGAGCATCCGCGCGGCTTCGTAGCCGAGCTGGTACATCGACTGGTCCACGGTGGTCAGACCGGGCTCGGTCGACGCCGACTCGGGGATGTTGTCGAACCCGACGACGGACAGGTCCGCCGGCACGGAGAACCCCAACTCCCTGGCGACCTCGAGGACCTTGAGGGCCATCCCGTCGCTCGCCGCGAAGATCGCCGACGGCGGGTCGGGTCGTTGCAGCAGGACGCGCGCCAGGGGAGTTGCCGACTCGGGGTTGAAGTCCCCCCGACCGATCAGCGTCGGGTCGACCGGGACACCGGCGCTCGCCAGCGCGGCCCGGTAGCCCTCCTCCCGCGACCAGGCCGAGGCCAGACTGTCGCGGCCGGCGATGAACCCGATGCGCCGGTGACCCAGGTCGAGCAGGTGCTCGACCGCGGTGGTGGCACCCGCGAGGTTGTCGGCCATCACCGACGGTGCCGTCGAGCCCCGAACCGGGTCGATGGCCACGACCGGCGTCCGGCTCCGGATGTCGCCCCAGGGTGTGACGACGATGCAGCCGTCGGTGAGGGTGCCGGACAGGCGGGTCAGGTGCCGCTGCTCCCAGCCCTCCGAGTACGACCCGTACAGGTCGCTGTTGGCGTAGATGATCAGATCGAAGCCCGAGCGGCTCAGCGCCTTCATCACACCCTTGAGCACCTCGGCGGTGTACGACTGGAAGCTGTGCGCCACCAGGCCGAGAACATTCGTGCGGCTGCGCCGAAGGCTGGTGGCCACCAGGCTCGACTCGTAGCCGAGCTGCTCGATGGCGGAGCGCACCTGAACGACGGTGCGAGCGCTCACGCCGTAATGCCCGTTGACGACGCGCGAGACGGTGGCGGTGGAAACGCCCGCAGCTCGCGCGACATCACTCATCGTCACCGGCGCATTGACTTCAATCATGCCGCTCTCTCTGGACTGCAATCGTTATCGGTTACGTTTCCAGGATGTTGCCAAAGTAACGGAGGATGATTACGAACACAAGACTTTTTCGCCGTTGGTCAACCGTTCCCGGCGCCCACAGTGGAGTGTCGTTATCTGCGCCGGCCCTACCGGACGACAACAGAACGGCACGCTCCGTCAAGAACCATTTCCCGGGCCGGGTGAACGATCACATCCGTTGGACGTCGACGGTCCCGGTAAAGACCTTCGACGTCGGCCGGTCCGGGTCCGTGGTGATGACGAAGGTGCCGGCGTGCGTGCGGTCGGTGACCGAGAAGCCCGCGTACACCTCGATCTGCCCGGCCTCCACCGCGTAGGTCATGCTGCGGTCGTAGAAGCCGAGCTGGCCGGTGGGAAGATCGAAGCGCACGGCCACCCGCTCGCCGGCGGCGGCCGCGACGCGGGCGAAGGCCTTCAGCTCCAGCACCGGTCGGGTGACGCTGGCCTGCGGGTCGCGGACGTAGAGCTGCACGACCTGCTCCCCCGCCCGGCGTCCGGTGTTGGTGACCGTGACCGCGACCCCGACGCTGTCCCCGGCGCGGACCTCAGCGCTCTCCAGCGTGGCCTCGTCGACCACGAACGAGCTGTACCCGAGGCCGTGGCCGAAGACGTAGCGCGGGGCGACCGGCGAATCCACGTAGTCGCCGTGCCAGTGTGACCGCCCGCCGGAGACCTTGTGGCCGTAGAAGACCGGGATCTGGCCGACGCTGCGCGGGTACGAGATCGGCAGCTTTCCACTCGGGTTCACCTCACCGAGCAGCACCTCGCTGATCGCCTGCGCCCCGGTCTCCCCCGGCAGCCAGGCCATCACCACCGCGGCGCACTCCTCGTGCAGGAAGTCGCTGCCGACGGGTCGACCGGCGACGAGCACCGCCACCACGGGGGTGCCGGTGGCGACGACGGCCCGGACCAGCTCCTCCTGGACGCCGGGCAGGTCCAGACTGGACCGGTCCCGGGACTCGCCGGTGGTGGCCCCGGGCGTCAGCCCGGAGCGGTCGCCCAGGACCAGCACCGCGACGTCGGCCGCCGAGGCGACCGCGACCGCCTCGGCGAACCCCTCCGTCGAGGGATCGAGCACGTCACAGCCGGGGGCGAAGAGCAGTCGGTCGCCCAGCCGCGCCGCGAGTTCGTCGCGCACCGTCGGCACACCGTCGGTGCTCTCGTCGATCTCCAGGTCGTCCGGGATCGTCATCATCTCGCCGAGCAGGCCGCGCCGCTTGCGCGCCTCGACGAGCGCCTCGATGTGGGCCGCGAACGAGTAGTCACCGAGCAGGTGTCGGGCCTCGTCGGCGTTCGGACCGATGAGGGCGACCCGGCCCGCCCCTGCGAGCAGCGGCAGGACGCCGTCGTTCTTGAGCAGGACCAGGCTGCGCCGGGCGATCTCGAGCGCCACGAGCCGGTGCCGCTCGCCGTTCGCCGTCGGCGCGGCGGTGTCCTCGTCGACGTACGGGTTCTCGAAGAGCCCGAGTTCGACCTTGTGCCGCAGGACCCGGGAGACCGCCTCGTCGAGCCGCTCGTCGCTGACCTCGCCGCAGTCCAGGGCACGGGTGAGGGCGTCCGCGTACGCGTCGGTCGCCGGCAGCTCGACGTCCACGCCCGCGCCGAGACCCACCGTCGCGGCCTGCTGCTTGTCCTGGGCGAAGTGGTGGTACGAGTGAAGGTCGTTGACGGCGAAGTAGTCGGAGACCACGCTGCCGGTGAAGCCCCACTGCCCGCGCAGGACGTCGGCGAGGAGTTCCCGGTTGGCATGGCACGGGACGCCGTCGAGCTCGTGGTAGCCGGCCATCACGGACTGCAGCCCGCCCTCGCGGACCGCCACCTCGAAGGGGTACAGGTAGACCTCGCGCAGCAGACGCGGCGGCAGGTGGGCCGGCGCCCAGTTCAGGCCCCCCTCGGACGCCCCGTAGCCGACGAAGTGCTTGGCCGTGGCGAGGACGCCGTCGGTCAGGTCGGCGCCCTGCAGGCCCCGGACGAACGCCACCCCCATCCGGGACACCAGATACGGGTCCTCGCCGTAGGTCTCCTCCGTGCGGCCCCACCGTGGGTCACGCACCACGTCGAGCACCGGTGAGAGCCCCTGGTGGCTTCCCATGGCGCGCATCTGCGCGCGGACCGCGTCCGCCAACTGCCGGTTGAGGTCCGGCGCCCAGGTGCTCGCGACGCCGATGGCCTGCGGGAAGATGGTCGCCTCGCGGGCCATCACCCCGGAGCAGACCTCCTCGTGCACGATCGCCGGAATCCCCAGCCGGGTCTCGGTGACCAGGAACCGCTGGATCGCGTTTGCGGCCCGCGCCACCTGCGCCGCCCTGAGGCTTGTCGCGCCCGCCACGCGGGTCACGTGCCCCAGGCCGTGCCGAAGGATCGGCCAGGCCCGCTCGGCCGCGAACCGACCGCCCTCGAGCAGGGTGAACGCCCACGTGCTGCCCAGTTGCGCGAGCTTCTCCTCGCGGGTCATCCGGGCCAACAGGTCCGACACCCGATCGTCGACGGGCGCGGTCGCATCGGCGTAGGTCGCCACGATCTCCGGCTCGACGATTGCCACCCGGTCACCCCAATCTCCGCGAGGAGCTGGCCCTACGTAAACGTAATCGGTAACGTTTACATTGATCGAGAACGTAATCTAAGACGATCACGTTGTCCAGAGCTCACACTGCCTCCACCACCCCCTCGGTCCCGGCGCTCGGCCAGAGGTCTCCGCGTCGGACCTCGCACGAAGGAGCCAGCCCTGAACACCAACCCCGACAGCGCGCCGGAGAACGTCGTGAACACCGCGCGCCTGACCCTGGACCCCCGTCGACGCGTCGCGCCGGTGCCACGACGGCTCTTCGGCTCGTTCGTCGAGCACCTCGGGCGCTGCGTCTACAACGGAATCTACGAGCCGGGGCACCCGACGGCCGACGCCGACGGCTTCCGGGGCGACGTGCTCGCGCTGGTGCGCGAGTTGGGCGTCACCACGGTGCGCTAT
Source organism: Micromonospora sp. NPDC048835 (assembly GCF_040649995.1). NCBI lineage: Bacteria > Bacillati > Actinomycetota > Actinomycetes > Micromonosporales > Micromonosporaceae > Micromonospora > Micromonospora sp. NPDC048835. The sequence continues at coordinate 166,213 of NZ_JBEZGM010000007.1, forward strand.
CCGGGCGGCAACTTCGTCTCCTCCTACCGCTGGGAGGACGGCGTCGGCCCGGTCGACGAACGACCGGCGAGGCTCGACCTCGCCTGGCACAGCCTGGAGACCAACGCGTTCGGGCTGGACGAGTTCATGCGCTGGGTCGGCAAGGCCGGTGTGGACCCGATCATGGCGGTGAACCTCGGCACCCGAGGCACCGCCGAGGCCGTCGACCTGCTCGAGTACGCCAACCACCGAGGCGGCAGTCACCTCGCCGACAAGCGCCGTGACAACGGCGCGGTCGACCCGTACGGGATCAAGCTGTGGTGCCTGGGCAACGAGATGGACGGCCCGTGGCAGGTGGGCCAGCGCAGCGCGACCGAGTACGGGCGGCTCGCCGCGCAGACCGCGAAGGCCATGCGTCGCTTCGACCCCGATCTCGAACTCGTCGCCTGCGGCTCCTCACACCTCGGCATGCCGACGTTCGGCAGCTGGGAGCGCGACGTGCTGACCGAGGCGTACGACGACGTCGACCTGATCTCGCTGCACGCCTACTACCAGCCGGTCGACGACGACCTGGCCAGCTTCCTCGCCTCGGCCGAGGACATGGACAGGTACATCGACGCCGTCGTCGCCATCGCCGACTCGGTCGGGGCGATCCGCCGGTCGACCAAGAAGATCATGATCGCGTTCGACGAGTGGAACGTCTGGTACCAGTCCGCCGCCCCGTCCACGCCGCCGAGCGGCGAGGACTGGCCGATCGCACCGCCGCTGCTGGAGGACCACTACAGCGTGGCCGACGCGGTCGTCGTCGGCGGCCTGCTGATCAGCCTGCTCCGGCACAGCGACCGGGTGAGCGCTGCCTGCCAGGCCCAACTGGTGAACGTCATCGCGCCGATCATGACCGAGACGGGGGGCTCGGCCTGGCGCCAGACCATCTTCCACCCCTTCGCCCGCACCGCCCGGCACGCGCAGGGCGTCGTGCTGGACGTGCTGCGCGACGGCGGCACGACGACCACCGACCGCTACGGTGAGATCGACGCGGTCGACGCGGTCTCCACCTGGGACGACAGCACGGGTGAGATGACCGTCTTCCTCGTCAACCGGGCCCTCGACACCCCGGCCGAGGTGACCGTCGACGTCTCCGGCGCGCAGGTGACCGACCTCATCGAATGCGTCACCGTCGGCGGCACCGACCTGCACGCCAAGAACACGGCCGACGGCCCGGACCACGCCGCTCCGCGCCCCAACGGCACGGCCCGCAGCGGCGACGCCAGCGTCCGGCTGACCCTGCCGCCGGCGTCCTGGACCATGCTGCGACTGCGGGCCACCGACATGACCCCGTGACCGGCTGACGAGCCGCCGGCCCCGGACGCACCCCGGCCGCGCACACCCTGGCCTGACCAGGGGGTGCGCGGCCGGGGCTTCCCCACCACAGGGAGTACGGGGCCGAGCCTGGGCTACCTGACGTCGGCGGGTGCGCTCTCGGAGTCGTTGAAGAGCTTGTCGCCCCGGTAGCGGGCGACCACCGGCGCGTCCAACGCGCCGTGGACGGTCTTCTTCAGCCTGGCGACGCCGTGGTGCACCGGGGCCGAGCCGAGGCGCGTGTCACCCCGCGTAGAAGTCGACGGTGCCGGTGAGCGGCGACGTGCTGGTGCTGACCGCGCCGACCGTCGCGGTGGCGGTGAGCCTGGTGTGCTGCGACCCGCCCGCCGGCGAGGTGGTGACGTCGAGGTCGGTGGTGGTGGCCCGGAAGGTCAGGGTGCGCAGGTAGTGGTTCAGCAGCGGACGCCAGACGTGCCAGGTGTGCACGCCCGGCACGTTGTACTCGTCCAGTTCGACACCGGCGGCCCGCAGGGCGGCGGCGTTGCGCTGCGAGTTCTCGGCGATGTTGCCCAGGCGGTCCTGGAGCCCGGTACCGATCATGATGCCGCCGGCCACCGCCTTCATGCTGTCGACCTGCGCCGGGGTGGCTGCCGGGCCGCCCGCGCTCCACGCCGCGTGGTAGCCGAAGAGGTCGGTGTGGTTGTACATGATGGTGTACGCCCGACTGCCACCTGCGGAGAAGCCGGCGAACGCGCGGTCCTGCGCCCGGGTCGAGACGTGGTAGTTCTGCTCGACGAACGGGAAGATGTTGTTGCGCAGCTCGTCGACGTAGCCCTCGTTGCCACCCGGTAGGCCGTTGAAGTCGGTGGACACGATCACCATGGGCTGCGCGGCACGGTCCCTGACCGCGTTCTCCAGGATGAGGTGGGCCACGCCCTGCATCGTCCAGGCGGTCGAGTGGTCGCCGCTGCCGTGGCTCAGGTAGAGGGTCGGGTACGGCGTGGCCCGGTCGGGGTCGTAGCCGTGCGGCAGGTAGACGACGATGTCGTGCACTCCCGCCGGGTTCGTCGACGACGGCGAGGTGTATCGCCGGGACTCCAGTCGGCCGACCCGGGCGACCGGCGCCTGGTAACCGGTGTCGTACGTGGGGAACCTCTTGCTGGCCGGAACGTAGATCGTGCTGCGTACCGCACCGGGGGCTCCGGGGTACTGCGGCTGGATCTGCCACCGGTTGGCGGGGTCGTCGTGCAGCGTGCACCCGGTGGCGAGTTCGTTGGCGCAGTCGTGGGTGAAGGCGTAGCGGAAGGTGCCCGCCGGCAGCGGGGTGGTGAAGGTCCACACCCCGTCGGGGCCCTTCCGCATGGCCAGGGTGTGCCACGGGGTCGCCGCGACGTCGCCGGGTTGCCACTCGGTGGGCGGGCGGGCGTCGCCGCAGTCCTGGCAGCCGATGGTCTCCGGTCGGGAGTAGAACCAGTCGCCGTAGACGTGGACCTGCTGGACGTCCTCGGGTGCCCGGTACCGGAAGGTGACGGTGTAGCCGGTCGGGGGCTTGTCGGTGCGGGTGACGGTCGGGCCCAGGGGCGCGGGCGGTGCGGCCGAGGCCGCCGGGGCGGCGAGGGTCGCCGCCGAGACGGTGACCGCGGCGAGCAGCGCGAGCATCAGCCGACGTGTGCGTGCCGGCGTCGGGGGACGGGGAGGTGCGACGGGCATGTTCCTGCTCCCTCTTCGGCGTGTGGTCAGACCGCATCGAGCGGTCGACCGACCATTCGATGGTGAGGTGAAGGGATACCAGTACCAGCGATGCAGCTAGGCGAGCGCTAACATCGGTTCCTGACGAAAACAGAACCATGAATTGCATCGACGGTCAATACATGCCACAGAATCGCTGCGCCGAATTGGTCCGGAAAACAATTCGAGCGCGCTTCAGCGGCACCAGTGGAACTGGCGCGCGAATTCACTGTCGGGTCAATGTCGTCAACAAATTCGCGCGCCAGCCACGGATGGCCCGGAAACGCACCCGGGAGAGACCGGCAGGAGGCGGTTATTCGGCCGCCGGCTGCAACCTCCCGTCGACTCGCCGGGAAATGGCGGTGTACTCGTCGCGCAACTCCTCCGGAAGGACCCAGGCCGGGGCGTCCTGCCACGCCAGCGGGCGGAGGAACCGTCGGATCGAGGTGGCGCCCACCGACGTGTGCACGGCGTTCGTCGACGGCCACGGTCCACCGTGGTGCTGGGCCCAGGACACCCGGACACCCGTGGGGTAGCCGTCGAAGACGATGCGACCCGCGCGGGCGGCGAGCACGTCGACAAGTCGGCGTACGACACCGGCGTCGTCGCCCGGCCCGCGGTGCAGCGAGCCGGTCAGCGACGGCGGGACAGCGGTCAGCGCGGCGTCCAGGTCGGCGTCGTCGTCGTAGCGGACCACCACCAGCAGCGGGCCGAAGCACTCGTCGGCGATCTCGGCGGTCAGGCCGCAGAGGTCGACCTGCAACAGCGTCGGCGCCACGGTGAAGCCCGCGTCCGCCTCGAGGGTGGGCCGCGCCGAGACCCGAGCACCGGCCCGCTCGAACTCCGCGGCCCGGCTCTCGTACGCGTCCCGGATGCGCTCGTTGAGCAGGATCGCGCCGCCGGACGAGTCGACTTTCGCCCGCAGGGCCTCGACCAGGCGGTCACCGCCCGGATCCGACGGGACGAACGCCAGGCCGGGCTTGGTGCAGAGCTGGCCGCCCGAGTTCGTGAAGGAGCCGAACAGCCCTTCGGCGATCTGGTCCGCCCGCTGCGCGGCCGCGTCCGGCAGGACGACGATCGGGTTCACGCTGCTCAGCTCGGCGTACAGGGGAATGGGGTCGGGCCGTTCGTCGATCGCCGCCTGGATGGCACGGGCGGCGTTGACCGAGCCGGTCAGGGCTGCGGCGCGGATCGCCGGGTGGCGTACCAGCGAGCGACCGGCCTGCTCCCCGTACACGGTCGCGATGACACCCTCGGGCCCGCCGAGGTCGCGCACGGCGGCTTCGATCGCGGCGGCGGAGGCGTGCGAGGTCAGCGGGTGGGACGGGTGGGCCTTCAGGATCGTCGGACACCCGGCGGCGAGCGCGGCGGCGGTGTCCCCGCCGGCCACCGAGAAGGCGAACGGGAAGTTGCTGGCGCCGAAGACGGCGACCGGGCCGAGGGGTACGAGCATCCGCCGCAGGTCCGGGCCCGGTCCGAGTGGTGTGTCGGCGGCGTGATCGATCGCCGCTTCGACGTACGCTCCGTCGCGCAGCACCTCGCCGAACATCCGGAACTGGAGCGCCGCCCGGGTGAGTTCCCCGTTGAGTCGCGCCTGGCTGAGCCCGGTCTCCGCCTCGGCGGCAGCGACCAGATCCGCACGGCGGGACTCCAACGACGCGGCGATCGCTTCCAGCAGCTCGGCGCGGCCGAGCCTGCCGCGGGCGGCCAGCCACTGCGCCGCCGCCGACGACTGACCGGCGATCACCTCCAGCCGAGACTCGTCGGTCTCGGTGAGATCCGTCGCGCGACGCTCACCGTCGCGCGGATCGACCGTGTTGACCACGTTCACAGCAGTCCTCTCCTCACCAGATTGCCCATGAGATCGCGGACGCCGAAGTGCCAGGGCTCGCACTCCTCCGCGTGCCGCACCCGGTTGACCAGGGTGCCGAGCGCTGGGCAGCTGATCCGTACCACGTCGTCGACCTTGTGGGTGAAACCCTCACCGGGGCGGTCCCGGTCCTGGATGGGCGCGAACATGGTGCCGAGCATCAGGGCGGCACCGTCGGGATAGTGGTGGTGTGGCCCGATCAACTGCCGGACCAACTCCTCGGGGTCACGCGACATCTGGGTCATCTCCGAGACGGCCTCCAGGTGGAAGCCGTCCACGCCGCTGACCTCCAGGCGCACCTCGAGGTCGCGTACCCGGTCCATGCCGAACCGGTCGTCGAAGAGCCGGATCAGGGGGCCGAGGGCGCAGGAGGCGTTGTTGTCCTTCGCCAGCGGGAGCAGGAGCGCCGAGCGGCCCTCGATGTCCCGCAGGTTCACGTCGTTGCCGAGGGTGGCGCCGACGATCCGACCGCTGGACTGGACGATGAGGGTGACCTCGGGTTCCGGGTTGTTCCAGGTCGACGCGGCGAGCACGCCGACCGGCACGGCGGTGCCGACGGCGGAGAGGATCTGTCCCTTGGTGAAGATCTCGGCGTCCGGGCCGATGCCCACCTCCAGGTACTGGCTCCACATGCCCTCGGCGACCAGCAGGCTCTTGAGCCGGTCCGCCTCCGGCGAGCCGGCCTCCAGGCTGTGCAGGTCGACGCCGACGTCGGCGAGCATGCGGTGCCGGATGTTCGCCGCAAGTGCCAGGTCGCCCCGCGCCCGTTCCTCGATCACGCGTTCGATCATCGAGATGGGGAAGGTCACCCCGGCGGCCTTGAGCGCCTGCAGGTCGACAGGTGCGAGCAGCCAGGGCCGGCTCCGGTCTCGGGTCGCGGCCCCCGTGGTGGCCAGGATCTCCCCGAAGTCGCCCACCGTCGGCCCGTCGAGCCCGGCCACCGTCGCGGCGGGGTCGGGCAGCTCGCAGATGTCGCGGACGGTCGGAAACCGGTGGCTGATGTCGATGACCTGGCCGTCGCGGACGGTCACCGGCGAGGGGCCCTCGCTGGACGGGTCCCAGATGCGGCCGATGAGGACGCTGTCGGCGTCGTCAGGCAGCGCGTCGGCGGCGGTGCCGGCCCAGTCCGCCTCAGCGGCAAGCCCCCTGGGCCGTGGCACCGTCATGAGTCGCGCTCCAGGTTGAAGAAGGACCGCTCGTCGCGGGGGCGGATGTCGTAGACGGAGTCCTGGAACATCCGCAGCGGGTGCGGTGTGAACGGGTGCTCCTCGATCGCTTCGAGATTCACCTCGATGCCCAGCCCGATCCCGGTGGGGACGAGGATGTCGCCGTCGTCGGTGAGCACCAGCCGCTCGTTGGTGATCTCGGGACGCCAGGGCACGTCGGTGGCCATGATCTCCAGGTACCTGAAGTTCGGCAACGTCGCCCCGAGTTGCAGCGTCGCCGCCGTGCTGAGCGGACCGCTCGGGTTGTGCGGCGCGAAGCCCACGTAGCTCGTCGCCGCGAGCGTGGAGATGAAGGCCAGCTCGGCGATCCCGCCGGCGTGCGTCACGTCCGGCTGGACGAAGTCGACCGCCTGCCGGGCCAGCGCCGGCGCGAAGCCCTGCCGGCCGAACCACCGCTCCCCCGCGGCGATCGGCACCGGCGACGCGCGACGGATGTCGACGAGCGCGTCGAGATTGTCCGGTGGGCAGGGCTCCTCGAACCACACCGGGTCGAACTGGGCGATCTCGGTGGCCACCTTGATGGCGTGGCGGACGTCGAAACGGCCGTGCCCCTCGACGAACAACTCCACCTCGCGGCCCACCGCCGAACGGACGGCGTCGATCTGGGCGAGCACCCGGTCCAACTGGGCGGTGGTGATGGTGAGGTCGTAGTTCTCGAACGGGTCCCACTTCAGGCCACGGAAGCCCGACTCCACCGTGCGACGGGCGGCGGCCGCGTAGTCCTCCGGCGTGACGGCGCCGGAGAACCAACCATTCGCGTACGCGCGGACCCGGTCCCGGGTCGCACCGCCGAGCAGCCGGGAGACCGGAACGCCCAGCTCGCGCGCCGAGATGTCCCAGAGGGCCATCTCCAGCGAACTCAACGCGGTCATGATGACCGGCCCCCCGCGCCAGTACCAGTCCCGTGCCGTCTCGTAGAGGATCTTCGAGATGCTTGTGGGGTCCAGCCCCACCACGGCCTCGGCCAACTCGGCGATGGCACCCTGGACGGCGCGCTCCTTGCCCTCGAGGGTGGCCTCACCGAGCCCGACGATCCCCTCGTCGGTGTGGACGCGCACGATGACGAGGTTCGTGCGGTAGAAGTCGACGACGAGTGTGTCGACAGCGACGATCTTCATGCTTCGGCTCAACCCTTCACCGCGCCGGCGGTCATCCCGGACACCACGTACTTCTGCACCAACAGGTAGAAGGCGACGGCTGGCAGCGTGAACAGGAAGGCCACGGCCATCACCGTCTGGATCGGCGTACCCAGCTCGCCGATGAAGTTCGCGATGCCGACCGAGGCGGGTTGCAGGTCCGGGTTGAAGATGAACGTCACCGCGAACACGTACTCGTTCCAGGCGTGGAAGAAGGCGATGACCGCGGTGGCCGCGATCGACGGCGCGATGAGCGGCACGTTGATGCGGGTCAGGGTGGTGAAGGGCCGGGCCCCGTCGGCCCGCGCGGCCTCCTCCAGCTCCTTCGGGATGCCGTCGATGGCGCCCTTGAGGATCAGCGCGACGATCGGCAGGACGAAGGCCGAGTTCACCAGGACGAGACCGGTCAGCGAGTCGAGCAGTTCGAAACGGCGGAACAGCGCGAACAGCGGGACGACCATGAGCGCCTCGGGAAGCATCTGCGTGAACAGCAGCACCACGGTCAGCACGGCCTTGCCCCAGAACGAGAACCGGGACAGCGCGTAGCCGAGCGGGATGCCGAGGCCAACGGAGAGGACCATCGTGCCGACAGCGATGATGAGGCTGTTGAGCAGCCACCCGGCCGCCTTGCCCTCGGCCAGGGCGTCCACGAAGACCCCGAACTGGCCGAGGTCCGGCGTGAGCCGGGGCTTGTCGGCGAAGAGGTCGCTGTTGCTGGACAGCGCCGTGACGAACATCCAGTACAGCGGGAACACCGCGACACCGAGCACGACGAGCACGGCGACGATCCGTGCGGTGACTCCGAAACGGAAGCGCCTCATCGGACCTCCCCCTTCTCCACGGCACGAGCGACCAGGCGGCTGCCGATGACGACGATGAGCGAGATGACGACGCCGACCATGCCGATGGCCGCCGCCGATCCGAGTTCCTTCGAGTCGAAGGCCTGCGAGTAGAGGTCGATGACGAGCGTCTCGGTGGCACCGACCGGCCCGCCCTTGGTCATCAGCCAGATCAGCTCGAACCGCCGCAGCGACCAGATCGTCATCAGCAGCGCCAGCAGACCCACCGTCGGCTTGATGACCTGCCAGGTGACGGCCCGGAAGGTGGCCCAGCGTCCCGCCCCGTCCACGGTCGCGGCCTCGTTGAGGTCCTGCGGGACCGACTGCAGGGCGGAGAGCAGCACCACGGACGTGAACGGGAACAACTGCCAGATGGTCGTCGCGAGCACCGCCGGGAGCGCGTAGCGCGGGCTGTCCAGGATGGCGCCACCGGGGACGCCGAGGCCGACCGCGTCGAGGAAGCGGTTGACGATGCCGTACTGCGCGTTGAGCATCCAGGTGGCGATGAGCGCGACCGCGATGCCCGGGGCGGCCCAGGGGACTGTCACCAGCGCCCGTGCCACGCCCCGGCCGCGGAACTTCGCGTTGAGCAGGAGCGCGACGGCGAGCCCGGCGCCGATCGCGACGACCACGCAGGTGATCACGTAGACGACGGTGATCAGCAGGGTGTGGTGGAACTCGGGATCGCCGAAGATCCGGTTGAAGTTCTCGAGCCCGACCCACTCGCTGCGGGTGGGGTTGAGCAGCCTCGTCCTGGTGAAGCTCAGGTACACCTCCTGGACGAGGGGTACCGCCTGGAAGACGAGGATGAACAGTGCGGCGGGTGCCAGGAACAGGTACGGCGTCCACTTGCTACCGAGTGGGCTGGGCCGACGCCGGGGCCGGCCTGAGGGTGTTGTCTTCGGTGCTCCGGTCTGTTCGACCACAGTCATCGGGTTTGGTCCTTCGGGGGAAGGACGCTGCCGGCGCGGGGATCGTCGCGCCGGCAGCGTCGCCGTGTCGAGCGGTCAGCGGACCAGTTCGGTCGCCTGCTGCTGGGCACGATCCAGCGCCGACTTGAGGTCGGCCTTGCCCTGCAGTGCCGCAACCACGTTCTGCACGACCACCTTGCGGATGTCCGGCGTCTTGGCCTCGAACCCCAGCACGATCTGCGGCAGGCTGGTCTCGGTGAGCCCGTCGAAGACCGGGAGGAACGGCGTCTCCTTGAGCTTCTCCGCGCTGCGCTGCGTGGTGGTGGCAACGCTGCTCGCGCCGAGAATCTCCTGGAGCTTGATCTGGTTCTGCGGTTCCAGCGCCCACTTGATGAAGGTGCCGGCCTCGTCCTTGCCCTCGCTGGCCTCGTTGATCACGATCGGTGCGAGGATCGCGCCCTGCTTGCGGACCGGGAACGGGATCGGTGCGACGTTGAAGTTGAGCTTCGCGTTCTGGCCGCGCGTCGCGGTCACGTAGCCGCCGTTGTTGAGTTCCATCCCGACCTTGCCCTCGGCGAACATCCGCCGGAACGTCGCCGCGTCCGCGCCGCGCGGGATGACGTTCGCGTCGTACAGGTCCTTGAACGCCTGCAGGCCCTTGAGGTTCTCGGGCGAGTTGATGGTCAGGTTCTTACCGTCGGACCACGCCCCGCCGAAGCCGTAGACGTAGTTGAAGATGTCCTGCCAGACGCCTGCCTCCTCGGCCTCCGTCTGGCGGAACGCCAGACCGAAGACGTCACCCTTGGTCAGCGACTTCGCGGTGGAGGTGAACTGCTCGTAGGTGGTCGGCGGCGTCGGGATCAGGTCCGCGTTGTAGAACATCGCGTAGTTGGACGCCTCGAAGATGACGCCGTGCCGGACACCGTCGTGGACCATGAACTGGTCCGGCTGCTTGAGCAGGTCGTACTTGCTGGCGTCGATCACCTTGTCGAGCGGGGCGACGAGGCCGGCGTCCGAGGCGGCCTCGAACTCGGGCATGTCGAAGCGGACGAGGTCGGGGCCCTTGCCGCTGCCCATCTGGGTGAGCACGGTCTGGCCGAAGGTCGGGTACGGCACCGCGGCGGCGGAGACCTGGACCTTGGTCTGGCTCTGGTTGAACTCATCGAGCCACTTCGTCAACAGGGGCCCCCGGCCCGGGTCGCCGAAGGTCGAGGCGGCGAAGGTCAACTTGGTGACGCCGTCGCCGGAACCGCCGTCGGAGCCGCAACCGGTCAAGAGAGTGGCGACCAGGCCGAGGGCACATGTCGCCCTGGCAATGCCGAAACGAGCGCGTTGACTACCCATCGTTACTCCACTGTTACGAGTTGGCGTCGAGTGAATGAAATTGCAACGATCGTAGCGTCATGTGCAACGGTGTCAAGTGGCGGTTGCGTATCGCGTCATCTATATTGCACAATGTGCAATGACAGCGACGGCGCTGCCCGTCGCGCGAGGGGAGACAGAAGCCTTGGCGCAATCGATTCGCCGCGCGATCGACCTCATCCGTCGATCCGCGGAGCACCCGCTGTCCCTTACCGAGGCCGCCGACGTGCTCGGCGTCCACAAGTCCACGGCCCTGCGGATCCTGCAGACGCTGGAGTCCGCGCGCTTCGTCCGCCGGACCGGCGCCGGCACCTACGTGCTCGGTAGCGGCCTCATCGAGTTGTCCGAGCTCGCGCTCGGCTCGATGGACCTCCGCCAACCGGCGGCCTCGCATCTACGTGCGCTGCAACGCGAGACCGGCCACACCGTACACCTCGCGCAACTGACCGGCGACGAGATCATCTACATCGACAAGGTGGACAGTCCGGCGTTCGACGCCGTCAAGCTGCCCTCGCGGGTGGGGCGGGCGGTCTCCATCTACGCGAGCGCCGTCGGCAAGACGATCCTGGCCTACCTACCCCGGCAGGAGCGCGACCGTCTGCTCTCGCACGTCGTCTTCGAGAGGTTCACCGACACCACGTTCACCGACCACGACGCCCTCGAGGCCGAGCTCGCCCGCATCCACGAGTGCGGCTGGGCCATGGACAACGGCGAGCACGACGCCTACGTCATGTGCGTGGCCGCGCCGATCAGGGATTCGCGGGGGCAGGTCATCGCCGCTGCCTCGATCACCGCGATCGAGGTCATCGCCAGCCTCGACCAACTGAAGGGCAACCTGCCGCTGCTGCTGGAGACCGCCGACAAGATCTCGTACGAGCTCGGCTACGTGCCGCCGTCCACCGCGGCCAGCCCGGACGGTGAGAGCATCTCGGCGACCTGACCGCGCAGGTCCCGGTCGATCACCGCGTCGTCGGCGTCGACCCGCCCTTGACGCGGTGGTGTTCGTCGGTCTCCATCTCGATGAAGGCCTGGATCATGCCCCGGTAGATCCGTTCGATCAGGTCCGGGTCCGCACCGGCGTCGCCGGCCAGCCCGCGGACGCGCGCCACCACCTGCGCCACCCGGTCCGGCGCACGGACCGCCTGGCTGTCGCTCTTGAGCGGGGCGGCCTGCCGGACCAGCGTCTCCCGGCGGGCGAGCAGGCCCACCAGCTCAGCATCCAACTCGTCGATACGGGCGCGGATCTCGGTAAGCGTCGGAGCGGTCTCAGCCACGCCGAAATCCTCGCACGACGGCGACACGATCAGGCGACGCGTTCACCGCGGCCTGCCGGTATTGCCGGCTTTCACCCTAATCTCGACACGTTCATGTTCGCCTCGGCACGGCAACCACGGAGGATGACGATGGGCGAGATGCCGCGACGTCAGTTCGTCAGACTCTCCGGTACCGCCGGCACCACCGGACTGCTGGCGCTGATCGGCGCGGACCGGGCCCTGGCCGACGGAGGCCCGACCCCGCAACCATCACCCTCGACACCCGGCGGCCCCGGTGCCGCAGCCTGCCCCACCCCCTCCGCCCTGTGCGGCTACCCCGCCGACACCGGCGGCAGGTACGACCTGTGGGACCGGGTCCAGGTCTGCGAGGGTACGAAGACCGGCCCACCGTTCCCGCAGTGCCTGCGGACGACCACCACGTACGTCGTCCTCAATGGTGGGTCGGGGTCCAACCACGACTTCCTGCTCGTGCCCAGTTGCCGGATCAGCGGCATCGAGTGCCCGTTCATCACCACCGCCAGCGCGCCGAACTACTGGTTGGAGGCGTGGAACAACGCCCAGCCGGGGCAGCCGGGGCACGTGGTCTACCCCCACATCGGGCTGGGCATCAACTCGGCCGACCCGACGATCCGTCAGCAGGACCAACTGCACATCCACCTGGCCGGGATCCATTCCGGAATCCAGACGCAACTGAACAACCACGACAGTGCGATCAGCAACGACCCGTCGCGGTGGCGGAGCCAGATCGTGCCCATCTGGGGCCTGACCAGCGCCGGCCTGCCCGCCCCTCGCTCCTACCGCGTGCTGCACGTCGCGAACCTGAACGGGAACCTCTTCCGGCTGCTCCTGGACAGCGTGGTGCGGCCGACCGGGGCGACCATGGCGGCGCAGATCCTGGCCGTCACGCCCCGCCTGGTCGGCGGCGGCGGGTTCTACGTCCTGAACAGCGAGCCCGGCCTGCCTGTCCCGGCCGGTCAACCGGGCGGTACGGGCACCGTCGACTTCCTGCTCGCGTACGCCTGAGCGGCCCGCTCAGCGCAGCAGGGCCATCCGGTCGATGACGGTGCCGCGCAGCTCCGGTGGCCACGGGAACAGCGGCGCGGCCACCTGGAGCTGGGCGAATCCGTGCAGCCCGACCCAGAGCGCCGTCGCGTCGCGGAAGGGGTCCGCGCTTGTCGACCGTCCGGACGCGACGCAGTCGGCGAGCGTACGCCGCAGGATCTCGAAGGCTCCCATGCCGAGCGCGGCGAGTTCGTCCGCCATGCCCGGGGCCCGATCACGTGCCTGCCCGGCGTCCCAGACGGCACCGAACATCACCCGGTACTGATGGGGCCGACGTTCGGCGAAGGTCAGGTAGGCCGCGCAGATCGCGCGCAGGCGCTGAGCCGGATCCTCGTCATCCGCTGCGCCCAGCTCCTGCTCCAGGACGCCGAAGGCGCGTTGCGCCACCGCGAGCAGGATTGAGTCCAGGTCCGGGAAGTGCGCATAGATCGACGGCGCGGAGATTCCGGCCTGTCGGGCGATCCCCCGCAGGGTGACGTTCTCCGGCGTGCCGTCCTCCAGGAGCTTCGTGGCGGCGCCGACGATCTCGTCGCGTAGCTGGGCACCCTCGCCACGCTTGTTGCGGGCTCGTGTTCGTGGTGTGGTCACCCCTTGACTTTACATCTGTTAGTCGAGGGCGTAAGTTAACGGCTGTAAGTACACATCCGTTCAACCGATGGAGGCTCCCATGACCGCCGCAACCGCCAGCCGAATCGACATCGCCGCCCCGTCCCGCCGCGCAGACCTCGTCGGCCGCGGGCTGGCAGCCGTCGCCTCCCTCGCCACCGGCGTCGCGTTCCTCAACGGTGTGCTGCTGACGATCAACGCCAGCGACGACCGCCTGTTCATCGAAGGCTGGCGCGTCTCCAGCTTCGGCATCTTCGCCGCGCTCTTCGCCCTGCTCGCGGTCAGGCCGCGTCAGTCGGCCGGCGTCTGGGAGGTCGTGCTCGTCGGCAAGACCGCTCTCGTCGTGTTCGGCGCGCTGATCGGCGACGTCCCGGAGGCACGCCTGTCGGCAGTCATCGATCTCGGCCTCGTCGCCGTCGTCGCAACGGCCTACGTGTTGTGCCGCGGCTGGCTGGCGTGGCGTCCCGCGACCACCGACACGATCCGATGAAGGGGACGACCATGCCCTCCACCTCACCTCCCCGCAGCCCGGAAGACCACGCCTCCCGACGCGCGAACCGGACCGCCATCATCTCGATCTGGGCGGTTCCGGTCCTGGTCATCGGTCAATTCGCCATGCTTGCCATCGTTCCGGTCACCCTGGCGCTGGTCGTCAGCCTGCGACACGCCCACCTGCGCGGACTGCGCCGCTGGACTGTCGCTCTCGCCACCGCCTACGCCACCCCGCTGGTCCTCTGGGCCATCGGGCCGGACCGCGCCCCGAGCCTGTCCAAGGACATGCACCCGGTCTTCGCCGCGCTGATCGTGGTGGCCGCGCTGGCCGCGGCCACGGCCTTCCACGTCGGACGTCGGCGGCCGAGCAGGCACGACGGCGCGTCGAACGAGTCGCCGGCCGCCCGGGCCACGGTGTGACCGATCCGTCTCCCCCCGTACGAGCGGAAGCGCCGGATCGCCCGTCGCCGTCATCCGACGGTGGCGGGCGATCCGAATGCTCGACACCTGCCGTGCCGACATCGAGGCGACAGGTGTCAGTGGGTGACGCCGCTGCCGGTGGCGGCGCCGGCACGAAGACCCTGATCGAGAAAGCTGACCAACCAGGTGAAGCTCTCGTCGACGGACGCGTCGATCTGGAACCCGCCCGCCACCTCCAGGGTCGCGAAGCCGTGCAGGACGCTGCGCAGCGTCCGCATGGCGTGGATCTCCTGGCCGGGGTCCAGGTCGTACCCACTGAGCATGGCGGCCCAGGAGGCCAGCACGCGCTCGCTGGCCGGGATGAACGGGTCGTCGGGGCCGGTGGGGCGAGCGGCGTTGCTCGCCGCGTACCGGCCGGGGTGTTCCCGCACGAACGTGCGCATCGCCTGCGCCCCCGCGGCGAGGGCATCGCTGCCGGAACGGCCCTGGATGGCGTCACGAAGGACATCGCCGGCCTCGGTCATCGCCAGGATGGCGATCCGGTGCGCCAGGTCGGCCTGGCTGGCGACGTGCTTGTAGAGCGAGGGGGTCTTGATCCCGAGGCGTTCGGCGAGCAGGCCCATGCTGAGGTTGTCGAAGCCGACCTCGTCGACGAGCGCGGCTCCGGCCTCGGTGATCGACGCCGGGGTGAGCCGGGCCTTAGGCATTGCTCAGCGTCCGGGCCAGGAAGGGCAGGGCCAGGGCAAGGACCTCGTCGGGTGTCTGGACGTGCGGGTAGTGGCCCGCGCCGTCGATGACCGCCAGCTCGCCGAGCCCGCGCGGCAGGTCCGCGATGATGCGTTCGCCCTCGGCCCGTGGGTCGGCCCAGTCGGGGTCGGCGCTGCCCTGGATCACCAGGACCGGACGGGTGACGTGTGGCAGCTGCCTACCGGCATCGGCGGGGCTGGTCTTGGCCATGGCCTGGAGGGCCTTCATCCGGCCGGGCTCACTCATCTTGGCCTCGATGCGCGCCAGCTCGCCGTCCCAGTCGGCGGGCTTGGTGGGGATCGCCACGTCGAGGTATCTGCGCCAGCTCGCCACACTGCCCCGCAGGAGCACCTGCGCCAGCTGGAGATAGCCGGCGCGGAAGCGCTTCACCCGCAGCAACCCGCCCAGGTCGAACGACTGCGCGCGGGTGAACGGCGCCAGCTCGATGACCCCGTTGATCAGCTCGGGCGCGGTGGTGGCCGCGATGGTCGCGGCGCCGCCGCTGATCGACTGGCCGATGATCACGGCCGGGCCGCCCAGGTGACGCACGACGGCGAGGAGATCGCCGGCGATGTCGGTGCGGCTGTAGCCGTCCCAGCCGAGGCTGGAGTCACCGGAGCCGCGGATGTCGACGTTGGCGACCCGGTATCCGGCCGCGGCGAGGGCCGGAGCGACGAAGCGGTAGGAGTGCCGACTGTCGCCCATGCCGTGCGCCAGGACGACAAGTGGGCCCCGCCCGGTCACCTCGTACGCGAGGGTGTTGCCGGCAACAGCCAGGTATTCGGTCATGACGCCTCCACGACGAGCTAATGCGATTAGCTAAAGGCTAACGGCATTAGCTTCAGGCCGCAAGTCTGTGCCGCCAGGTCGGCAAGCCTGGCGACCGCCTATAGTGCCGCGATGGAAACGGACACCGTACGACAGGCCTACACGTCCGTCGCGCAGCTCTACATCAGCTTGTTCGGCACCGCTGGGCACGTGCACCCGGACGACCTCGCCTTCATCGAGCGACACCTGACGGGTCGACCCGGCCGCGTGCTCGACCTGGGCTGCGGGCCCGGTCACCTCACCGGCCACCTGCGGGCGCTCGGAGTCGACGCCGTCGGCATCGACCTGGTCCCCGAGTTCCTCGCGCACGCCCGGGCGGCCCACCCGGAGGTCGAGTTCCAGCTCGGGTCGCTGGAACGCCTCGACGTCGCCGACGAGTCCGTCGACGGCATCCTTGCCTGGTACTCGCTGATCCATCTGCCGCCGCCGGAGCTCGACGGGGTACTTGAGGAGTTCCGGCGGGTGCTGGCCCCGGCCGGACGGTTGGTGCTGGGCACCTTCACCGCGGACGAGGTCGGCGCCTTCGACCACAAGGTGACGACCGCCTACCGGTGGCCGCTCGACGAGTTCTCCGAGCGACTCACCCACGCCGGTTTCCGGGAGGTCGAACGCCTACCCCGACCCGACGACGACACACACCGACCCCACGCCGCCATGGCCGCTGTCGCCGTGTGAAGACGCCGAGGGCCGGCCTCCCGTCTCGGGAGACCGGCCCTCGCCAGCTACGCACCCGCGTCGAGGCGGGCGTCGGTACGGCGGCAGCGCGCTCAGGCGCAGAGCTTCCCGGCGATCTTGACGACCCGCTCGGCCATGTGGTCGAGCGCGGCGAACTGGGCGTCGCCGAGTGGGGCGTCGTTGCTCCCGCCGGTGACGTGCGAGACGCCGTACGGGTTGCCGTCGGCGAACTTCAGCGGGTCGGTGTAACCGGGGGCGACAACCAGGCCACCGAAGTGGTGGACGGTGTTGTAGAGCGCGAGAAGGGTCGACTCCTGGCCGCCGTGCGCGGTCATGGAGGCGGTGAACCCGGCGTACACCTTGTCGGCGAGCAGCCCCTGCGCCCACTGCGGGCCGAGGGTGTCGATGAACTGCTTGAGCTGGCTGGCGACGTTGCCGTAGCGGGTGGGCGTGCCGAACACCACCGCGTCGGCCCAGACGACGTCGTCGGCGGTCGCCTTCGGCTCGTTCTTGGTGGCGTCGAAGTGCTGGCTCCAGGCGGCGTTGGAGGCGATGGCCTCCGCCGGGGCGAGTTCCGGAACCTGACGCAGCCGCACCTCGGCGCCGGCCTTCTCGCCAGCCTCGGCGATGCGCTTGGCCATCGCGTGCAGAGTGCCGGTGGACGAGTAGTAGATGACGGAGAGCTTGGTCATCGGAAGCATCCTTCCCAGGAAAGTAGTTGCCGCTGATAAATTTGCGGCCGCAACAATCTCGACTCTAGCAGCCGCTCCCCCGGACCCCAACGTCCTGACCATGCCCACCTGAGTGACGGCGCCCACCAGCGGGCAGAACCCGGCTGCGGCCGTCCAGCCGATGAAGCGAGCGGGTTTCCGGCCCCTACGATGAGGCGATGGACCCCGCGGGGGCATCGACGGCGATGCGGTACCGACTGCTCGGACCGGTCGAGGTGTGGTCGGCCCACGGGGAACGGTTGGCCCTCGGCACGCCGATGCAGGTGCGCCTCCTGGCCGTCCTGCTGTCGCAGCCGGGCACCGGATGGTCCATCGACCAACTCGTCGACGAGCTGTGGCAGGGACGCCCGCCGAAGACGGCAGGCGGCAACGTGAAGACCTACGTCTGGGCGTTGCGCCGGGCGTTACGGTCCCCGGGCTCCCCCGACCCGGCCATCATCGCCGGCCCCACCGGCTACCGCCTCGCCCTCGACGCGCAGACGGTGGACAGCCTGGCCCTCGACGACCTGACCCAGCGCGGATACGCCGCCCTGCGGCAGGGGTGCTGGTCAACCGCCCAGGAGGCGTTCGAGGCCGCGCTGGAACTGTGGCGGGGCGAGCCGTTCGCCGGCCTACCCGGCTGGGGCGTGCTGCTCTCCGCCCGAGCGCGGCTACAGGAGCAGCGGTCGAGCCTGCTGGCCGAGGTCGCGGACCTCAAACTGCGCGCCGGCCGGCACCACGAGCTGATCGAACCGCTCCGGACCCAGGTCGAGGACGATCCGCTCCGCGAGCGCCCCTGGGGGCAGCTCATGGTGGCCCTGGCGCGGGCCGGCCGCCGCGCCGACGCGCTGGCCACGTACCGGCAGCTACGCCAACTCCTCGCCGACGAGGTGGGGGTCGAGCCCGGTCCCGATCTGCAACACCTGCACACCCGCATCCTGCGGGCCGAACGGGAGCTTGTGACGACCGGGCCGCAGGCACCGGAACAATCCCCGCCGCTCGTCGTCCCCCGCCAGCTACCGACCCCACCGGCGTTGTTCACCGGCCGGGCCGGGGAGCTGGCCCGGCTCAGCGCGCTACTGCTCGGTGACCCCGGCTCGGCCGGCACGGTCGTCGTCACCGGTACGGGCGGCGTCGGAAAGAGCTGGCTGGCGCTGCGCTGGGCGTACGACAACCGGCACCACTTCCCCGACGGGCAGCTCCACGTCGACCTGGGCGGATTCGGCACGGCGACGCAGGCGGCGTCCCCCTCGGCCCTCGTCGTACGCTCGATCCTGCCCGCCCTGGGCGTGAAACCGATGGAGATCCCCGGCGAGCCGGCAGCCCAGTTCGCCCTGTACCGCAGCCTGACCGCGGACCGACGGCTGCTCGTCCTGCTCGACAATGCCCGCGACGCCGAACAGGTGCGTCCGCTGCTCCCGGGGTCGACCCGCTGCGGTGTGCTCGTCACGAGTCGCCACACCCTGCCCGGCCTGGTCGCCGCCGAGGGCGCCCACTGCCTCGCGCTGGACCTGCCCGACGACCACCAAGCGCGCCAACTGCTCGTGCGCCGACTGGGTGCGCAGCGCGCCGCCGCCCAGCCGGCAGCGGTGGACGAGCTGGTCAGCCGTACCGCGCGGCTGCCGCTGGCTCTGTCCATCGTGGCCGCACGAGCCGCCGCCCGGCCCACGTTCCCGCTCCAGGCCATTGCCGACGACCTGGCGGCGAGCCGAGGAGGGCTCGCCGCCCTGGCCACCGACGACGCCGCCACCGACGTGCGGACCGTGTTCTCCTGGTCGTACCGACTGCTCAGCCCGGAAGCGGCCCGACTGTTCCGGCAAATCAGCCTGCACCCCGCCGCGGACGTCGGCGCAGCGGCGGCGGCCAGCCTCGCCGGGACGCCGCCGCACCTGATCCGGCCTGCGCTTGACGAGTTGACCCGGGCGAACCTGCTGGCCGAGCAGTCCCCGCACCGTTTCCGCTGCCACGACCTACTTCGCGCCTACGGTAGGGAGCTGGCCTACGCGCTCGACCGTCCGGCCGACCGGAGCGCCGTCCGCAGGCGCGTGCTCGACCACTACCTGTACGTCGCTCGTGCGGCGGCGCGGCTGGTCGAGCCGGGTTGGCAGCCACTCGAACCGCTGCCCCTGCCCGCCGAGGCGTCACCGTCGACGTTCGCCGACCACCGGGCCGCACTGGCCTGGTTCAGCATCGAGCAGCGGGTGCTGCTGGCCGCCGTCGACGACGCGGTGGCGCACCGCTTCGACGCCCACTCCGGGCAGCTCGCCCAGGCCCTCACTCCGCTGCTCAGCCGGCTCTCGCAGTGGCACGACCTGGCCGCCGTACAGACCACCGCCGTCGCCGTCGCGCAGCGACGCGGCGATCCCCGCGCCGAGGCGCTGGCACACCGGGACCTCGCGCTGGCCCACATCCAGCACCGTCGCTTCGGCGCGGCTCGCCAGCACCTTCGGCGCGCGATGGCCGGGTACGACCAGGCCGGCGACCGGCCGGGCCAGGCCAGCGCACACCTGCACCTCGCCTGGCTCTCCGACATCGAGGGCGACGTCGGGGCGGCGCTGCCACACGCCAGGGCGGCACTGGAGTTGGCCAGCAGCACCGACGACCGGGCCGGCGAGGCGGCAGCGCTCAACGCGCTCGGCTGGGGCCACGCCCGGCTGGACGAGCACGCGAGCGCCATCAGCTACTGCGAGCGGGCGCTCGCGCTCTACGAGGAGGCCGAGGACCGGCTCGGCGCGGCCCACACCTGGGACAGCCTGGGGTACGCCTATCACGGCCTCGGAGTTCATCCGACCGCGGCGGACTGCTACCGGCGCGCGCTCATGCTCTATTCCGACGTTCAGGACCAGTGTGGGAGGGCGGACACACTCGTTCGCCTCGGCGACATCCATCAGGCGGTCGGCGACCACGACACCTCGATCGACCTGTGGCGACAGGCGTTGGCAATCCTCGACCGGGTCGGTCATCCGCAGGCCACGGCGCTGTCCGAGCGGCTGACGGAGTACCGCTGAGGTCCCTGCGGCGACCGCCGCCGGACCGGCATGGATCCGGCGTGGACCGGGCGTCGGCAGGCTGGGCGGATGGTGACCACGAAGAGAACCATCCGCCGGCGTCCCCGCGACGCCGACAATCGCCGACGACGACTCCTCGGCGGCCTGTCCGCCGTGGTCGCGGTCATCGTCGCCCTGTCGCTCAACGCCCCACCGTCGCTTGCCGGCACCACGCCGACCAAGGTGGGCAACGGGCCGGGCACCGCGACCAGCACGGACGGTCGGACCGGCCGGATCGAGTGGCAGGCATGCCCGGAGCGGCCCGACGACCCGGGCACCCGCTGCGGCACCCTGCGCCTACCTGTCGACTGGGCCCGACCGGACGGCGAGACCTTCCAACTGGCGCTGGCCCGGCGCGCCGCCACCGACCCGGCCACCCGCGTCGGCGTCCTGGTCTTCAATCCCGGTGGCCCCGGCCTGTCCGGGGTGGACGCGGCGCTGACGGCGGACACTCAGCTCGGCTCGGACGTCCTGCGCCGCTTCGACATCGTCGGCTTCGATCCACGAGGCATGGTCCGCAGCACGCCGGTGCGCTGCTCATCGGCGTTGCTGGCCCGGCAGCCCTCGCTGACACCCGCAAGTGCGGCCGAGTACGAGCGGCTGCGCACCTACAACCGTCAACTGCGCGAGGACTGCCGCGCGCACAGTGGCGCGCTCTTCGACCACCTCGACAGCGTCAGCGTCGCCCGGGACACGGACGCCATCCGGGCGGCCCTCGGTGAGCGGCGGCTGAGCTTCTACCAGTGGTCCTACGGCACCCTGATCGGGCAGTCCTACGCCGAACTGTTCCCCGACCGCGTCCGCGCACTGGTCATGGACAGCGTGATGGATCACAGCCAGGGGGTCCGGGAGCACTTCCGCAGCGGGGCAGCCAGCAACGAGGCCTTGTTCCACGAGTTCGTCGCCTGGTGCGGGCGGAGCCCCGAGTGCGTGCTGCACGGACGCGACGTGCCGGCGCTCTTCGACCGACTGATGCGCCGGGCCGACGCCGGCACACTTGTCGACGCGGGCACCGGCGCCACACTGAGCTGGTTCGAGCTCGGGTTCGCGACAGTCGTCAACTTCTTCGACGCGACCTGGGCCGACCTCGCGACCATGCTGCTGGCGCTGGAGCGGGGCCAGGCCGCCTCGCTCGCCTCCCCGGTGGTGCCGGTCGACGCCGACGATGACCTGACCGAGTACGCGCTGCCGGCGTTCTGTCAGGACTGGTCGCTGCCGGTCGACGGGTTCGCCGAGTGGAACCGGTATCTCGCAGTGTCCCGCGCGGCGGCGCCGCACCTGCGGGCCTCCCCGTTGGCCGTCCGCTTCACCGCGATCTGTCTGGGCTGGACGGCGAACAACCCGCAGCATCGGCTACGGGTACGGACGAACGCGCCGCTGCTGGTGCTCAACGGACGCCACGACCCGGCCACCCCGTACGACGGGGCCCTGCGGGTGGTGCGCCAACTCGGCAGCCTGGGCCACCTTCTCACCTATCAGGGGGCGGGCCACGCCAGCTACCCACGGACGGAGTGCACCCGTCGTCACGTGGACCGTTACCTCATCAGCAGAACCCCACCGCCGACCGGTGCGAGCTGCCCGGCGGCCCCGGCCTGACGCGTCCCCGTCGTCCGAGTGACGCCCCAGCTCACGGCAGGTGGCACGACCGGTCCGGTGCGGCCTCGGTCAGGTACCTACCGGCGGTTGGGGCGTCACCGCGTGCTGCCGGTCCTCAGTGCACCACGCGGTCCGACGGTGGGCGTCGGCGTCGGCGTCGGCGTCGAGGGACCCCTTGACACCAAAAGGTGTACGCGGCGACACTTCGCATGCTAATTCGATTTAGCGGCCTCGAGACCGATGACTGCCACGCGCCACACCGCCACCAGCGACCACGAAGGAGTCTTCGCGCATGAGGAGAACGACAGGACGACACCGGCTCCGGCTGGCGATCTCGACGCTTGCGATCGCGGCACTCAGCGCGGGGGCGGTCGCCCCGGCGCCGGCTGCGGCCGCCGGCAGGCCGGCGACCGCGCCGGGAACGACAGTCAAGGTGGACCGCACCTCACCGACCGGGTACACCGTCACGTTCGTCTACCGCAATCCCCACGCGACCCAGGTCCGCCTCGCCGGGGACCTGACCCTGCTCGACGTCGCCACCGGCACCACCCGCTACCAGCCGGAGGAGTGGCAGCCGGGGCGCTACCACGCCGGCGGCACCGAGTTCCTGCGGGACATGACCCGGGACCGCAGGGGAAACTGGTCGGTCTCGGTCCCGCTGCACGCCGGCGGTCTCAGCTACTGGTACCGCGTCTGGGACCCGACCCAGGGCTGGGAGAACAAGCGCATCTGGGATCCCGCCTCGTCGAACCCCCGGCCGCCGGGCGAGTCCTCGTTCCGGGTCCGGAACAACGACGTCCTCGACGCGGTGTACGTGCCGTACGCCAAGAAGCAGAACGACCCGGTGCTGAAGCAGCGCGCGGAGTACGAGCTGCCGGTGGCCGGCCGTGGGAAGCGGGGCACCGTCACCTACGTCCCGTACACCACGATCCTCGGCGACAGCGGCCACTACCTCGGCGTCTACCTGCCGGCCAAGTACGACGCCAAGCGCGCGAAGCCGTACAAGGTCGCGTACCTCGCCCACGGCATCTTCGGTGACGAGACCGACTTCATGGTCCCCGCGAACGTCCCGAACATCCTGGACAACATGACCGCCAGGGGCGAGATCGAGCCCACTGTGGTCGTCACCATGGGCAACCACTTCACCGGCACCAGCCTTGGCTTCGCGTCGTACAACCAGACCAACGCGGCAAACAATCTGGTCCAGACGATCCTGCCCCTCATCGAGCGCAGCTTCAACGTCTCGACCGAGCGGTCGGGGCGTGCCTACGCCGGCTTCTCCTACGGCGGGATGACGGGCGGCGTCGTCATGAGGAACTACCCGACCACCTTCGCGTACTACGGACACTTCTCCGGTAATCCGTCCCTCACCACGCAGGACTACGACACCATCGCGAACGCGGTCGGGGACGACGACCTCTCGGTCTTCCTCGGCAACGGCGTCTTCGAGGGCACCCTCAACGCCCAGAACGCCATCGCCGACAACTTCCGAGCGCGGGGGTACGCCGCCGCGACGGCGCAGGTCCCCGGCGCACACGACGGCATGACCGCCGGCCAGTTGTTCACCATCTTCGCGCGGGACCACCTCTGGACGGCCTCGACATCGCAGCGGTGACCGACGGGGTGGGTCGGCGACGTCTCGTCGCCGACCCACCCCCTGCCGCCAGGACGGCCCGTCAGCTCACGCCTCGAACCGCCTCGATGATCGTCTCGGCGACCTCGCCCGGGCGGGCCACCGCCATCGCGTGCGAGCCGCCGACGACCTCGCGCTGCCCCCGGGGTTTGGCCCGCTCGGCCATGAAGCGGTGCGCCTCGGCGGGGATGTTCTTGTCCGCGTCCCCGAACACGAACCAGCTGGGCAGCGAGCGCCAGGCGGGATCGCCGGTGAGCTTGCCGCCCAGGCCATCCTCCACCGTGATCGGCCGCTGGGTCCGGGCCATCAGCGCGGCCACGTCGTCGGACGAGTCCGCGCAGAACTGCGCGTGGTACTGGTCCTGGCCGATCGCCACCTCGTTGCCACCTGTCGACACCGGGTACTGCACGAGCGTGTCGGCGAGGGTGCTGCCGGGAAACTTCGCGGACAGCGTCATCGCGGACTCGCCGGTGTCCGGGGCGAAGGCGTTGACGTAGACGAGGGCCCGCACCGTGGTGTCGCCGGCTGCGGCCTGCGTGATCACCATGCCGCCGTACGAGTGGCCGACGAGGACGACCGGACCTCCGATGCCCCGGACGACATCCCGCACGTACGCGGCGTCGCCTGCGACGCCCCGCAGCGGGTTCGCGACGGCCACCGAGTCGTACGCGGCACCCAGCCGCTCGAGCACACCGTTCCAGCTCGCCGACTCGGCGAATGCGCCGTGCACGAGCACGATGGTGGGCTGTGGATCAGGCATGACAGGTGCCCCCTCACTCCGTGAAGCTGTTCGCCGTCGGGTCGCACTGGTACGCCTGGATACCCGTCACGCGAGTGTGAAACGTCAGGTCCCGGTGGGCAGGTGGCCTCGACGTCGGCGATCGGCCGTGCCCGGGTCGGCGGGGTCGACGTGGCCTCCCGACCGCCCATATAGTGAGTTCCATTATGAGACTTACTACGTTCTGGCGGTGGTGGATCGCGGGCACGACCAGTCAACTCGGCTCGGCGGTCGGCGTGGTGGCACTGCCGCTGACCGCACTGACAGTGCTCCACGCCTCGGCCTTCCAGATGGGTCTCATCACGGCGGCGAGTTATCTCGCGTACCTACTGATCAGCCTGCCGGCGGGGGTGATCGTGCAACGTATGCCGCTGCGCGGCATGCAGGTAACGCTGGATCTGGTCCGGGCCCTCGCCGTCGCGTCGGTCCCCCTGGCCTGGTGGTTCGACATGCTGACGGTGACCCAGCTGATCGTGGTCGCCCTGGTGGTGAGCTTCGCAAACGTGCTGTTCGACGTGGCGAACCAGACGTTCCTACCGGAGATCGTGCCGGCCGCGCAGTTGCAGGCCCGCAACAGCCTCACCTCCGGCACGCATGCCGCCACCGCGCTGGGCGGACCGTCGCTGGGCGGCCTCGCGGTGCAGGTGCTGGGTGCGGTGCCGACGCTCTTCGTGGACGCCGTCAGCTATCTGTTGTCCGCCGTGTTGCTGCGCACCCTGCCGGCCCGGCGGGTGCAGCGACCGGCCGAGCGGCCACCGATGGTCACCATGATCCGGGAGGGCTGGCACTTCGTGCTCCGGCACCCGATCATCGGGCCGGCCATGTGGGACGCCACCGCGACGAACTTCGTCAACGGCGCCTTGCTGGCCCTCTTCCCGTTCTATCTGGTGCGCGAGTTGGACGCGTCGCCGTTCATGGTCGGGCTGCTGCTCGCCGCCGACGGCCTCGGCTCGCTCATCGGCGCGGCGCTGACGACCCGGTTCACCGCTCGTTTCGGCACCGCCCGCGGACTGATCATCGCGGCCTTCGTCGGTGTGATCGGCGCGCTCATCATCCCGCTGGGCACCGGCACCGTCGCGTTCCTGGCCTTCGCCGTCGGGAACGTGATCTTCGCCGGCTCCACAGTGGTGCTGAGCGTGACCACCCGGACGTACCGGATGCTCGCCAGCCCGCCGGAACTACTGTCCCGGGTGATCGCCACGGTCAAGTTCGTCTCCTGGGGTGCCATCCCCGTCGGCAGCCTGCTCGCCGGCAGCCTGGCCGGGCAGCTCGGAGCGCGCACCACCCTGCTGATCTTCGGGGCGCTCACCGTGCTGTCGCCGATCATCTACCTGTCGACGCCGATCCGTCGACTGCGCGACCTGCCGCTAGACGCCACACCCACACCCGCCGAGACGCGGGCGTGACCTGACCGGCTGCGGGCGTGGCCAGTCCACACCGCCCGATGCGGACATCGATACGAGGTGTAACTCACGGTTTCCCGGGGCATCAACCTGCGCATGGAGGGAACGGCAGGACGCGAGGGGCGCTCGCTCGACCAGCGGCGTCGGGCCGGTGAACCGGATCGCCCACGGGCGGCGACACCACCGACCACCGCCTCTGCCTGATGGCGCTGAGGCACAGTCTCCCTCCGGTGGCGCTCGGCGCGGTGGCGCTCGGCGCGGCCCTGGCCGCCAACCCCGCCCACGCCGACACCCCGTCGCCGCGGCCCCTCCCACTGCTGGAGGTCGCCACCTCGCCGAAGGCCGTCACGGTCTCGGTGGCCGACGTGGTCCAGGTGCGGCTGGACGTACCCCTGCCCCTGCCGACCGCGGTCGTCTCGCTGCCGCTACCGCTGCCCGTGCCCTCGGCGGACCCGCTGCCCCTGCCCTCGGAGATTCCGCTGCCGACGCCGTCGGCAAATCCCACAACCGTCCCGTCGAGCGGGCCGAGCCGGCCACCGTCTCCGCAGGCCACCACCGCGCCGAGCGCCTCGGCCTCCGTGGCGGCACGCGTTGCCCCTCGACCGTCGCCGGCACCGTCGACGCCCGCGCCGGCGACGGTGTCCCAGGGCGGCAACCGTGGCACATTCGATGCCCGGACGCCGGAGCAGGCGCGTACGACGCCGACCGCCCTCATCGGGCAGCGACCCACCCCGCCCGCCCGTCCCGCGTCGGGGCCACCGGCGTTCGTGCTGGCGCTCGCGTCGACGCCGACAGGCGTCGGCACCGGCGGCGCCGACCCACCCACGTCGACGGCCGAAGCTCCGTTGCCCAGCACCGCGCTGCGCCCCGGGCACACCGTCACCGCCGTCGACATGCGTGCCACCAGCCGACCGGTGGAGCGCGGCCCTCCCCCGCCCCGACAACTCCTGATCATCCACTCGCGTCCACGACGTTGATCAGGAGAGGTTCATGGAAATCGCAGTTATCTGGATCCCCGCCACCATCGAGCCGTCGGAGGCCGCCGTCGCGAGGTGTCTCAGTCACCTCCGCCGACGCTCCTACCGATTCGCAGGAATCATGCGGGCCCCGTGGGAGACCGTCGAGCAGACGATGATCGACGGTGAGGTGGACGTCGTCGTCATCGCCGACTTCGCCCACCTCCCGCCGGACCGGTCCCCCCGGATCGAGCTGGCCAGCCCGACCGGCATCGACGCGTACGAGGATCCAGCGGTTCCGGACACACAGCTCGGCTGAGACCACGAAGCGCCCCGTCCGCAACGGACGGGGCGCTTCGTCGAGTTGGTAGGTCGTCACCGCGGCGCGCTGTGGCTGGCCCGCCATGTCGATGTGCTCAGACCGCGACGGCTGCCCGGACGTCGTCGCCGGCGGCGCGCAGCCGGGCCGCGGCCTCCTCGGCGGTGCAGTTGGCAAGCAGCAGCACGATTGCCGTCTTGGCGTGCCCGTGCGCCGCCGCGAGGGCCCGCGCGGCGGTGTCGAGGTCGGTGTCGGCGGCCTCGGCGACGATCCGACGCGACCGGTCGACGAGCTTCTCGTTCGTGGCGTTCATGTCCACCATCAGGTTGCCGTAGACCTTCCCGAGCCGGGCCATCGTGGCGGTCGAGAGCATGTTGCAGACCAGCTTCTCGGCGGTGCCGGCCTTGAGCCGGGTGGAGCCGGTGAGCACCTCGGGGCCGGTGGGCACCTCGATGGCGACGTCGGCGTGCCGACTGGTCACGGCGTCGGCGTTGCAGGCCACCGAGACGGTCGCCGCACCGAGCGCGCGGGCGTGGTCCAACCCGCCGACCACGTACGGGGTACGGCCGCTGGCGGCGAGCCCGACCACCGTGTCGCGCGCGGTCAGGCCGACCGCGTCGAGGTCGGCGACGGCGCGGGACGGGTCGTCCTCCGCACCCTCGACGGCGACGCCGAAGGCTCGCGCCCCGCCGGCGAGCAGACCGACGACCCGGTCGGGCGTCGTACCGAAGGTGGGTGGGATCTCGACGGCGTCGAGCATGCCGATCCGGCCGCTGGTGCCCGCGCCCAGGTAGATCAGCCGCCCGCCCTGGCGCAGCGACGCCACGACGACGTCGACGGCGGCCGCGATGTCCGGTACCGCCCGGCGGACGGCGTCGGCGACCGTCTGGTCCTCGTCGTTCATCGCGAGAAGCAGCTCGGTGGGAGACATCCGGTCGAGATCGCTTGTCTTGTCGTTGCGGGTCTCGGTGCCGAGGGTGCTGAGGTCCACGGGGTGCTCGTTCCTCTCGCTGGTGTGCAGTCGCCGGCCGGCGGGGGGGTCTCCGGCCGCGGCCAGGCTGAGGGCGCGGCTGCGAACGGTCCCCGTATCAGCAGGCTGAAACCACAGCGTAACCAGCCCGGACGGGCGGTGGCAAAAAGTTTCGCGTTACCCTGGGTTAACGTCACTTATTGACAACCGCTGGTTGGGAGCGAGCCGTGCGTCAACTCGACCTCGTCGTGATCGTGCTGTACCTCGTGGTGATCGCCTTCGTCGGACTACGCCTGTCCGGTAAACAGAAGTCCGCCAAGGACTACTTCGTGGGCGAGGGCAGGCTGCCCTGGTGGACCGTCTCGTTCTCCGTGGTCGCCACCGAGACCAGCGTCCTGACCGTGATCAGTGTTCCCGGCGGCGCCTACAGCGGTCAGGGCTTCGGCAACGTCGAGCTGGCCCTGGGCTATGTCATCGGCCGGGTGGTGGTGGCCGCGGTGCTCATCCCGCTCTACAAGCGGGGTGGGTTCGTCAGTGCCTACCAGTACCTTGGTGAGCGGTTTGGCCTGAAACTCCAGGGCCTGGCGTCGGTGACGTTCGTCTTCACCCGCCTGCTCGCCGAGGGCGTACGGCTGTTCGCCTCGGCCATCCCCATCAAGCTCCTCCTCGACGAGTTCGGCCTGAATGTGGGCTACCAGGCCATCATCATCGTCCTCACGCTCATCACGGTGGTCTACACCTACCTCGGTGGCATCAAGGCGGTCATCTGGACCGACGCCATCCAGATGGGGCTCTACCTGGGCGGGGCGATCCTGGCCATCGCGGTGCTCAGCCACGCCGTCGGCTTCGACGGCTACTCGCAGGCGCTGGACGCCGGCAAGTTCCAGCTCTTCGACACCAACTTCAACCTGGCGCACGTGCTCACCAGCCCGTTCGCCCTGCCGACCGCGATCATCGGTGGCGCGATCTTCGCGATGGCCAGCCATGGGTCGGACCAGCTGATCGT
Organism: Micromonospora sp. NPDC048835; assembly: GCF_040649995.1. NCBI lineage: Bacteria > Bacillati > Actinomycetota > Actinomycetes > Micromonosporales > Micromonosporaceae > Micromonospora > Micromonospora sp. NPDC048835. The sequence goes on from NZ_JBEZGM010000007.1 coordinate 195,106, forward strand.
CCAGCGCATCCTGTCCACCCGCACGCTGCGCGAGGGGCAGAAGGCGATGATCTCCTCGGGCATCTTCGTGGTGATCCAGTTCGCGGCGTTCTCGCTCGTCGGCGCGCTGCTGTGGTCGTACAACAAGGGTCAGACCTTCAAGGAGCTCGGCCTGGCCAGCAGCGACAACCTCTACCCGAGCTTCATCCTGCACGCCCTGCCGGTGGGCATCTCGGGTCTGCTGGTGGCCGGCATCCTCGGCGCGGCGATGGGTTCGCTGTCGTCGGCGTTGAACTCGATGTCGAACTCCACCGTCGCCGACTTCATCCACAGCTTCTTCCGCACGGTCCCGTCCGACGACGCGATGCTCCGGCTCGCCCGGGTGATGACCCTGGTCTGGGCGGTGCTGATGGCGATCTTCGCCTGCGCGTTCAGCTCCAGCACCGGAAACGTCTACCTGACCGGTCTGACCATCGCCGGCTACACCTACGGTGCGCTGCTCGGGGCCTTCCTGCTCGGCCGCCTCGTCAAGCGGGCCAACCAGGTCGACGCGGTGATCGCCTTCCTGGTCACCGTGGCGGTGATGACCTACATCGTCCGGTATGTCAAGATCGACGTGACGACCGCCGGGACCACCACGGCGACCGCGATCGCCGCGCAGTGGCTGGTCCCGATCGGCGTCCTGATCACTCTGGTCGTCGGCGCGGTGTCGAGCCGGTTCCACCCGGCCCCGGAGACGCCGTACGACCATGGGCGCACCGACGAGGTCGACGACGAGGCGGCGACGCCCGCCGGCCGGGCGTGAAGGAGACCACGATGCGCGTGATCGGACTGATGTCCGGAACCTCCTACGACGGCATCGAAGCCGCCGCGGCCGAGTTCGAGCTGAGCGGCGACACCCTGCGGATGCGACCGCTCGGCCGGCTCAGCCACCCGTACTCCGACGACCTGCGCGGGAAGATCGCCGCCGCCCTGCCGCCCGCGCCGACCACCACCGAGGCGATCTGCGTGCTGGACACCGGCATCGGTCAGGCCTTCGCCGAGGCCGGCGTACGGGCCCTCGCGGAGCTGTGCGACGGCCGGGCCGACCTGGTCGTCTCACACGGGCAGACCATGCACCACTGGGTCGAGGCGGGCACGGTCCGGGGCACTCTCCAACTGGGTCAGCCGGCCTGGATCGCGGAGGCCACCGGCCTTCCGGTCGTGGCCGACCTGCGCAGCCGCGACGTCGCCGCCGGCGGCCAGGGCGCTCCCCTGGTCGCCCTCTTCGACGCGCTGCTGCTCGGTGGCCTGCCCGGCGTCCCGGCCGCGCTGAACCTGGGCGGCATCGCCAACATCACCGTCGTCGCGCCGGACGCGGACCCGCTCGCCTTCGACACCGGCCCGGCCAACGCACTCCTCGACGCCGCCGCCCGCCACTTCAGCGGGGGCACCGAGGAGTACGACCGGGACGGGCGCGGGGCAGCCGCCGGGCAGGTGAACCCGGACCTGCTACGCCGGCTGCTCGACGAGCCGTACTACCGGCAGCCCGGGCCGAAGAGCACCGGCAAGGAGCTGTTCCATCTGCCGTACCTGCTCGCCGCCCTGGCCGACGCGCCCACGCCGGATGAGCGGGACGTGCTGGCCACGCTCACCCGGCTGACCGCGGTCACGGTGGCAGACGCCTGCCGCGACCACGGCGTCACCCGGCTCGTCGTCTCCGGCGGCGGGGCCCACAATCCGACCCTGATGGGCATGCTCGTCGACGAGCTGCCCGACGTTCACCTGACGTCCAGTGACGAGGTGGGTGTGCCGTCGGACGCCAAGGAGGCGCTGGCCTTCGCGCTGTTGGGCTACCTGACCGTGCACGGGCTGCCGGGCACGCTGCGCTCGGGCACCGGCGCGCGGCACGCCTCCGTGCTCGGCAGCATCACCCCCGGCCGCCCGCCGCTGCGGCTGCCCGCGCCGGCCCGGACCGCGCCCGATCGGCTGTTGATCGACACGGCCGACTGACCACCCTCCCGGGAGGATCCGCCCATGAGCACCGTCCTACCCACGCCGACCGCGGCCGGCGCCCGCGCCCGCGAGGTCGCCGAGCTGCTGCGCTCGCGTCTCGACGACCCGAGCCGGGCCAGCGCCGAGCTGCCCCGCAGGCTTGCGGCGGCACACGACGCCTCGCCGTACCTGTTCGAGCCGCAGGCCGTGGTCCGTGCCGCCTCGGCGGCCGAGGTCGGGGCGCTGATGGCCGGCGCCCGGGAGGCCGGTGTGCCGCTGACCCTGCGCGGCGGCGGCACCAGCCTCGCCGGGCAGGCCGGCGGCGCGGGCGTCCTGGTCGACGTCCGCACCGACTGGCGGCACGCCGAGGTCCTCGACGACGGTCGCCGCATCCGGCTCCAGCCGGGCCTGACCATCCGGCAGGCCAACGCCCGACTGGCCCGCTACCGACGCCGGCTCGGCCCGGACCCGGCCAGCGAGGCCGCCTGCACGGTGGGCGGCATGGTGGCGAACAACTCCAGCGGGATGACCTGCGGCACCACCGACAACGCGTACCGCACCATGGAGTCGCTGCGTTTCGTCCTCCCGTCCGGCACCGTCGTCGACTCCGGCACCCGCGACGCCGACGAGCGGCTGCGGGCCGCCGAGCCGGAGCTGCACGCCGGGCTGCTGCGGCTGCGCGATCGGGTCCGCTCGACGCCGGGGTCGCGCGCCACGATCGAGCGGCTGTTCGCCATGAAGAACACCATGGGGTACGGACTCAACTCGCTACTCGACCACAGCACCCCTGTCGACATGCTCGCCCACCTGATGATCGGCAGCGAGGGCACGCTCGGGTTCGTGGCCGAGGCCGTCTTCCGTACCGTCGAGATCCACGACCACGCCGCCACCGGCCTGCTGATCCTGCCCGGTCTCACCGACGCCACCGACGCGCTGCCGGCCCTGCTCGCCGCCGGCGCCCGTACCGCCGAACTGCTCGACGCGGCCGCGCTGCGGGTCAGCCAGCGCGACCCGGGCGCGAGCCGGGCCCTGCGCGGGCTGACGGTCGCCGGCCACGCCGCGCTGCTGGTGGAGTTCGCCGAGGACAGCGCGGAGCGGCTGGCGGCGACGCTTGCCGACGCCCGGGGAGTGCTCGACCGGCTGCCGGCCGTCACCGGCACCGAGCTGACCCGCGACCCACGCGAACGGGCCAACCTCTGGCACCTGCGCAAGGGCCTCTACACCGCCGTCGCCGGCGCACGCCCGCCCGGCACCACGGCCCTGCTGGAGGACGTCGCGGTCCCGATGCCCCGCCTGACCGGCACCTGCGACGGGCTGATCGAGCTGTTCGACAGGCACGGCTACCCGGACGCGGTGATCTTCGGGCACGCCCGGGACGGCAATCTGCACTTCATGCTGACCCAGTCGTTCGACACCCAGGCCGAGATCGACCGCTACGCCCGGTTCACCGACGACATGGTCGACCTCGTGCTGGCCGAGGGCGGAACGCTCAAGGCGGAGCACGGCACCGGCCGGGCCATGGCGCCCTTCGTCCGCCGGCAGTACGGCGACGAGCTTTACGACGTGATGCGCGAACTCAAGCGGCTGTGCGACCCGAGCGGTCTGCTCAACCCCGGAGTGCTGCTCAACGACGACCCGACCGTGCACCTGCGGCAGCTCAAGGCCGTCCCGACGGTCGACCCCGAGCTGGACGCCTGCGTCGAGTGTGGCTACTGCGAGCCGGTCTGCCCCACCGCCGACGTCACCACCACGCCCCGGCAGCGCATCGTCCTGCAACGGCAGATCGCCCTCGCCACCGCCGCCGGTGACGAGGAGCGCCGCCGGGAGCTGACCGCCGACTACGCGTACGCCGCGGTGGACAGCTGCGCCGCGGACAGCCTCTGCGTCACCGCCTGCCCGGTCGGCATCGACACCGGGGCGGCGATGAAGCGACTGCGCGCCGAGCGGCACAGCCCCCGCGCCCAGCGCACCGCCCGTACCGCCGCGAAGCACTGGCGGGCCGCCGTGACCGGCGTCCGGGTGGGGCTGACTGCCGCGCACACCGTCCCGACGCCGCTCACCCGCGCCGCCACCGGGGTGTTCCGTGGACTTGGTGCCAGCGAACTGGTGCCACTGTGGACGGACGACATGCCGCGCGCCGGCGCTCCCCGGCCCGCACCCCGCAACGCGCCGGACGCCCAGGCGGTGTTCTTCGCGGCCTGCGTCGGCAGCCTCTTCGCCCCGGAGGGCGGTTCGTCCGGCGGTTCGGCGGCAGCGTTCCTGCGCCTCTGCGAACTGGCGGGGGTGCCGCTCGTCGTTCCGACCGGCACGGCGGGGCTGTGCTGCGGAACGCCGTGGCAGTCCAAGGGCTATCCCGCCGGCCACCGGGAGATGGCCGAGCGGACCCTGGCCGCACTCTGGACGGCCAGCGACGAGGGTCGCCTGCCCATCGTGTGCGACGCGTCATCCTGCACGCACGGGCTGATGCAGCTCACCGCCGCGCTGGCCGAGGAGGACCAGGCACGGTACGCCGCGCTGCGCTTCGTCGACAGCGTGACCTTCACCGCCGAGCATCTCCTGCCGGCGCTGCCGCAGCCCCGCCGACTCGGGTCGCTTGCCCTGCACCCCACCTGCTCCACCGTGCACCTGGGCGGCACCGACGACCTGCGCGCGGTGGCTCAGGCGGTCGCCGACACCGTCACCGTGCCGGACACCTGGGGGTGCTGCGCCTTCGCCGGTGACCGAGGGCTGCTGCACCCCGAGGTCACCGCCGGTGCCACCGCCGCCCAGGCCGCCGAGATCAATCAGCGCGACTTCGACGCGTACGCCTCCTGCAACCGCACCTGCGAGATGGGCATGAGCCGGGCCACCGGCCAGCCGTACCGGCACGTGCTGGAGGTGCTCGTCGAGGCGGTCGAGCCGCAGGCGTAACCGGCACGCGCGCGCCGCCCGCCGCGGGTCTGCGGCGGACGGCGCGGTTGGTGCGTGATCTCAGGAGAGGGCGATGTCGCGGTAGTAGTAGCGAAGGATCGCCTGGTAGCTCTGGCCCGCGTTCGCGAGGTCACGCGAGCCGTACTGCGACAGCCAGTCCCCGTCCACCCAGCCACCGCACGCGGTGGTCGTCGCACAGTAGTGCGCCCGCAGGATGTTGCCGCTCCGGGTCATCCGGGCCGACCAGGTCCGGTCCACCGCGGCGGACGTCGACGACACCGCCGACGACGGCCGGTAGACCTGGTCACCGGTGTCGTCACGGACGTCGTAGCACTGGCCGCCGGGCGTCTTCCGGGTCGAGTGCAACGCCCAGTACCAGGCGTAGCTCTTGACTGCCATCGCACCGGAGTCCAGCGAGGCGGCCGGCCAGCTCGTGATCCACTCGTTCGGGAGGACGTTCTTGACGTACGTCTTGAAGTCGACCCGATCGACCCGGCCGAGACCGACCCGGTAGACGAGGATGGTGCTCGGCAGCTTGCTGTTGGTGCCGTCGGTGCTACAGCCCGTCGGCCCGCTCACCAACTCGTGCGAGGCGTTGTTGTTCTTCAGCGTGGCGTTGAGGTTCCCAGTCGCGCCGGCCGCGAAGTCCTGGTAGGAACCAGCGAAGTTGCTGTTGAAGTAGACCCGCACCGTCCTGCCGGTGCGGTTCCACACCGACGCCGCGTTGTTCTTCACGCACAGGCCCTTGCCGCTGCCCGCGCCCTTGAAGTCGTAGCAGGTCGGTTGGGTCGTCCCGTAGTCGTCGAGTGAGTCGGTGAAGTCGGAGACCGAGCCGGCCTGGTTGCTGTTGTAGTAGTAGCAGAACTCGCCGCTGTCACACGTTCCGTCGCGTACGGCCGCCGCTGCCGGCGAGGCGACACTCAGGATCGAGGTGGACATGGCGAGGACGGCGCCGATGACGGCGAGGCCCTTGCGGATATTCACGGCGTCCTACCTCTCGTTGTAACCCTGGGCGTTCCAGAACGCGGTCGGGTCGGCGTTGTCCAGCGTGGGGTCGCCGACGCTGACGGCCGCGTGGGTCTGCCGGCCGGCCCGGACCTCGACGTGGGTGTGCGCGCCCGAGCTTGAGGACACCCCGTGCCACGACTCGTCGGCGATGATCTCGCCCTTGCTGATCGCGTCGCCCACGCCCACCCCGGACCTCGGCGCGGTGTGCAGGTAGATCACCGTCTTGTTGAGCGAGGAGTTGTAGACGGAGATCGTGGACAGGCCGCCACTGCCGGTGTTGCCCCGCGCGACGTAGGTGACCGTTCCGGAGACCAGGGCGCGCACGTCCGAGCCGACGCTGCGGGCGATGTCGATGCCCTCGTGCCGGCCGGGCGTGGTGGTGTACCCGTCGAAGCCGCACGTGACCGCGCCGCCGCTGGCCTGGTACAGGGCGTACGACAGGTTCGTGCGCGCCGACGGCGAGAACTGGTGCGAGGCGTTGTTGTTCTTCAGCGTGGCGTTGAGGTTGCCCTTCGCCCCGGCCGCGAAGTCCTGGTAGGAACCGGCGTATCCGCTGTTGTAGTAGACGCGTACGGTCTTGGTGCTGCGGTTCCAGACCGAGGCGGCCTCGTTCTTGATGCACAGGCCCTTGCCCGCGCCGGCACCCTTGAAGTCGTAGCACGAGGGCTGCTCGGTGCCGTAGTCGTCGAGCGATCCGGTGAAGTCCGAGATCGATCCCGCGTTGTCGCTGTTGTAGTAGTAGCAGAACTCGCCGCTGTCGCAGACCCCGTCCCGGGCCGCCGCTGACGCGGGCGATGCGACGCTGAGGATCGAGGTGGTCGCGGCAAGCGCGACGCCGACGGCGGCCAGGCTCTTACGGATGTTCATGGTGTCCTTTCCGAAACGGTGAGGGGTGCGGGTCACAGCCCGCGCTGGTACTGCTCCCAGGTCTTGATCGGGACTCGGGGGCCGTCGTCCGGGCCCTGGTTGGCCAGGCCGTTCATGCCGAGGTAGTAGTCGCCGACCTGGTGCTGCGCCTGGCCGGACAGGTCCGTGTCGTTGATCGCGGTGGCGTGGATGTGCCACGGCCAGTCGCCCTGGTTCGGGTTGCGGACCCAGGCGGCGAAGCCGACCTGGCGCAGGGCTCGGGCGACCGCGGTGCGCCTGGTAGCGGTCATGCCGGTGACCGCGATGTCCACCACACCCCCGCCGTCGTGCGTACCGGCCGAGGTGGGGTCGCCTCCGGGGTTGTAGGAGCCCTGGTCGAGCACCAGGGCGTAGCCGAGCAGCCGCTGTGCCTCGGCCAGCATGGCCTGGGTACGGGCGTTCACGACGTACCCGTCGCGGGGGACCTTCGCGCCCGGTCCGATCGGGTTGCCGACGCTGTAGCGGTTCAACCCGAGCTTCGTCAGCGACGTCGTGCCGGGCAGCCCGTTGGCGGCCAGCCCGGTGTAACCGAGCGAGCGTTGGTACGCCGCGTACGCCGAGATGGTCACGGTGCCGAAGTAGCCGTCGACCCACTGCGCGTTCAGCAGGCCCTGCGACTGGAGCGCCTGCTCGACGGCGAGCACGGAGTTCTTGGCGCCCGGGGTCAGTGTGTTGTCGGCGCGGCGGGGGTCGATCTGGGCGGCCAGGACGGTGGCCTCCATGTCCACGACCGGCCGCGCGGCCGCGGTGACGGTTCGTTGCGCTGTGACGCCGGGTGTTCCGGCCCACGCCTGGGCCGGAACACCGACAGCCACGCAGAGCGCGGCGAGCCCGACGGGTAACCAGGGACGGCGCAAGGTCGATCCTCCTCGCAGGTGGTGTGTCGTTCGGAACGGACACCACCTTGCGAGAAACGGCCTGCTGTTCGGTACCCCTACCGTCCTGTCAGATCCACGAGACCGGCACCCACCTCGATGGAAGTGGTGTTGTCAGATTCGGTGGCATCCGGGGCTGACACCGAGCGGCCGCACTCTGACATCGCCCGAGGTGATCGGAAGCGCGTTCAGGCGGTGACGGTGACCATGAAGTACACCGGCCGGCGGGTGGGGAAGTACTCCTGCCCGTTCTCGTCGACCATCTTCCAGCTCACCCAGCACTTCCCGGGACGGCTCGGCGCGGTGACCTTGACACTGATCATCACCTGCTCGTCGGGCGGGGTGTCGCCGATCGCCACCCGGTCCGGCACCTGGCACCCGTCGGCGTCGGCGGTGGGGTTGGTGCGCGCGAGGAAGCGGTTGTGCCAGGCGACCTTCCCCACGTTCTTGAGGGCCCACACCTTCACGAACTGGGAGTTCACCCGTACCCGGGTGCCGTCCGGAATGGTGACGTCGGCGACGAACTTGCTGGAGTCGCCGGCGATGAGCGAGTCCGAGAACGGTGACGGTGACGTCGACGCCGCCACCGCGCCGGGATTCTCCTGGGACGACCGGCCACGGACGATCACGCCGAGGACGGCGACCATCGCCACCACCAGCACCACCGCAGCAGCGGCGAGCCACGGCAGCCGTTGCCGCCGCGCACCCACCACCTCCTCGTCACTGTGCGGGGCGCCGGGGGCTTGCCGTGCGCCCTGCTCCTCGGGCGAGATCGCGGGGACGCCGGTCACGACCGGCCGGTGGGTCTGCGGAGCATCGGCTCCGGTGCCGGGCTCCATCCCAGCCGGGCTGCTCGGGGTTCCCACACCGGACGGGGAGTCGGTGCCGACCGGTACGACATCGTCGCCCTCGACGCCGTGCATCGTCTGGGGGCGCTGCGCGGCCTCCCATCGACTCCGCCACTGGGCCTCGTCCGCCTCGCAGGCCCGGACGAACTCCCGGACGGTCTCCCAGGAGGGGAACCTGGTTCCGGCGGCGGCCTCGTGCAGCGTGGTGTGCGAGATCCGGCCCGACCGACCGGCCATCTTGCGGAACGACGGATCGCCCGCGCTGGCCCGAAGGGTCCGTAGCTGCTCGGCGAACCTCTCGGCGGCCTGTCTGTCCTGAGTCGACTCGGTGGCGGCCCGCTGGTCCTTCATGACTCTCCCCTGTCCAGACGACGTCGTCAGGCGTTGTCAGAGCGTGTCAGAGGGTACCGAAGGGGCCGCGACCCCGATCAATGTGGTGCATCGACGATTTTGCGCTGGATGTGGGCTGTCAGGCGACCTTGGGGGTGGCACGCATCCCCACGTAGCAGACCTGCGTACCGTTGGTGAGGGTGGAGAAGACCACCGGCATGTAGTCCTCGCTGAACGATGGTCCCGCACCGGAGGCGGCGAAGACCGTTGCCGTGACGGGTTCCAGGCCCATCTCCAGGGGCGGCGACATGTGCGCCATGTCGTCGACGAACTCGTACCGCAGGTGCGGCGAGTCGTCGGCAGCGCGGGAGACGGTGAGGACGACGCCCTCGCGCCGGTACGTCCCGAGCAGCGGTGCCAGGTCGACCGGGGGTGGTACGGCAGCCGGGGCGAACGGCGCGGGCATGGTCACGTCGGCGAGTTCGGCAAGCAGGTCGCGGAAAAGGTCGGCGTAGAGCAGCCGGGCCGCACCGCCGTTGGTCATCAGGACCAGGGCGAGCTTCGCGTGCGGGACGACACGCAGGTAGGCGTACTGGCCGATGGCCGCGCCGTCGTGGCCGTAACCGGCAATGCCGTCCCAGTCGTAGAGCGTCCAGCCCAGACCCCACCCGTCCGCGCTCACCGTCCACTTGTCGGGCACGTCGACCTCGCGCCGTCGCATGGCGTCGACAGCGTCGGCGGACAGCACACGGGTTCCGTCGGGGGCGAGACCGTCGTCGAGGTGCATCCGGGCGAAGCGGGCCATGTCGCCGGCGGAGACGATGACTCTGCCCGCCGGCCCCATGGAGCGGGGCATCACGTCCCAGGACGGAGCAGGATCGGGATATTCGCCGGATTCGCCCAGGTGGCTCATGGCGACGCGGAAACGCAGCGCCTCCTCCGGCAGCGTCATCGAGCGTTCCAGGCCGAGCGGCTCGAACAGCAGACTCTTCAGTGCCTGGTCCCAGGTGAGGCCGGTGAGCTTCTCGATGACGCGGCCCAGAACGATGTAACCGAGTCCGCCGTACGAGATGGCAGTGCCGGGCGGGCAGTCCAGCGCCACCCGTCGGGCTTCGCTGACGTACCGGGCGAGACAGTCGTCGCCCCGGCCGCCATCGAAGTTGAAGTCGTTCGTCACGCCGCCGGTGTGGGACAGCAACTGCCGGATGGTGATCGTTCTGGTGGCCTCGGGGTCGGGGGTGGCGAACTCCGGCAGCACGTCCACGACCGGGGCGTGCAGGTCCAGCTTCCCCTCGTCGGCGAGCCGCATGACGAGCGTCGCGGTGTAGACCTTCGCGATCGAGCCGGACAGGAACACCGAGTCCGGGGTGACCGCCACGCCGGTGCCTCGGTGCAGCACCCCGCTGGCCAGCTCGTGGACGTCCCCATCCAGCAGCACGGCCAGGCTCGCACCGGGGACGTGGTGGGTGCGGCGCAGGTCGTCGAACCGCCGCTGCCAGCGGTCGACGTCGAATCGCCGGCCGGGCGCCCCCGGCGTGAACGGGGGGCGCCTGTCGCTGTCGGCGTTCCCGCTCAACATCTCGATCATGCTGCTTCCTATCTGTTGCGGCACGGCACGTGCCGTTCCATCCTTGCGCCCAGTCTGGCCGCCCCCGAGTGGATTGTCAACGGCACGTGCCGTGCCGCTACAGTGGCGGCATGAGCGACGACCGCCGCACCAGAGCCACCGACCGGACCCAAGCGATCATGCGCACGACGGTCGAACTGGCGCAGGAGGTTGGCTACGCCAAACTGAGCATCGAAGGGGTCGCGGCCCGCTCGGGCGTCGGCAAGCACACGATCTACCGGCGCTGGCCGTCCAAGGGCGCCCTGTTTCTGGACGCGGTGCTCACCTCCAGCGAACCCGCGCTGGACTACCCCGACACCGGCGACGTCATCGCCGACCTACGCCACCAGATCCACGCGGCCGTCGACCTCCTGGGTCGGCCACCGCTGGGTCCCCTCTACCGGGCCCTGGTGGGCGAGGCCCAGCACGATCCGTCGGTCGCCGCCGCGCTCAACGAACGCTTCATCCGCCCCCAGGCGGACCGGACCGTTGCCCGACTCCGCAGAGCCCAGCAGCAGGGGCAGATCTCACCCGACTTCGACCTCGACGTGGCCATGGCGATCCTGTCCGGCCCGCTCTACTTCCAGTTCCTCATCCTTCAGGAGCCGCTGACGCATGAGTACGTCGAACGCGTACTCAAGGCCCTTCTCGTGGGGATGACGCCGCGCCCGTAGCGGACGCGCCGGCCCGCCGGGAAGCTGGTCCCGGCAGGCACGGCGTCACGAGCAGGGTTTTCGCGCGCAGACGTCGACGATCCTGCCGGTGAGCAGGAAGATCGCCTTCTGTTTCTGGGCTGCGGCCTGGGCGCGGGGGAACTCGTGTGGATCGTCGCCGAACTCCGGCCCGGCCGGGGCGAGGTTTGTCGGCGGTGGCGCGGCGGCCTCCCCGCTGTTCCAGACCACCATCGCCGAGCCGGTGTACGGGTAGCGGCGGATCGGTGGGATGCCCCAGTACGGCCGCACGTCGAGTGACCAGCCGTCGGCGAGCGCGGGAGTGTGCAGGCGAGCGCCGATGGTGCGTGCCTGCACGTCCGCCGCGGCGGGAGACACCTGCTGGTCGCCGAAGGCCACGTGCATCAGCACCCGGTGCGCCGGGGTGCGCGGCAGCGGGTGGTCGGTCATGTGCTGGGCGTACCCGTTGGCCTCGGACCGGTCCCACAGCATCTGCAGCAGGGCCAGGATCAGTTGTTGGTCGACCTTGTCCGGGTAGGAGCCGTCGAGCACGGCCTGGAACGGCGCGAAGTCCACGCTGCGTTGCAGCAGCGTGGAGTAGTTCATCGCGGGTACGCCGAGGACCGACCGGGTCCAGTCCTGGGCGATGGCGGTGAGCGCACCTCCGTTGATGCCGCCCTGACTGTTGCCGTCGTAGTGCAGCCCACCGGCGCGGTCGATCAGCGGCCGGGCGGTGGCGGTCTCCCGGAACGCGGGCTGAGCGGCGAACCCGGCCGGGTGGATCATCGCGCGGCCCAGGAAGAGGAAGTTCAGGAAGCTCTGCTGCAACCGGTCCGCCACCGCCGGGAAGACGCTGAGGTCGGTGAACGCTCCGGCCACGAAGGGAACGTCGGCGGCGGCCATGCCGATCCAACTTGTCGCGCAGAAGGTGAAGTTGTGGGTGTTCGACATCGTCCTGACGTTGCCGGCGTTGATCTCGGTTGGTCGACCGAGGAGCCCGTGGCCGTAGAGCGAGAGATGTGCCGGCTTCGTGGCCGAGGCACTGCGTGGGATGTGGCAGACGAAGTCCGCCGCCACCGTCGCGCCGGAGGGCGTGGGCAGGGCGTTCGGCGTGGGCGCTGCCCCGGTGCCGCCGGCCGGCCCGTAGTGCAGCCGGGAGCCGGGCCCGCCGTCGCCGGTCAGATACGACGGTACGGCGACGGTGCCGGTCACCTGCCTGGCGACCAGCGGATCCTGCTCGGGTGCGTAGTCGGTCACCTGGGTGACGGTGACCGGCGGGGCGGCCCGGCCGAGGCCGGCGAACGCGCCGTCGCGGACCGCGAGCATCCGTCCGGTGAGCCCCTGCCGGCTGGCCACTGTGAAGTCCCACGCCAGGTAGAGGCCGTGTCGGTCGACGCCGGCCCGGCTCAGCTCGGCGACGATCCGCCGCAGTTGCGGCCCCCGAGCGTCCCGCTGCGCGATACCGGCACCGGTCAGGTACGCCGTGAACGCCTTCGGCGCCGGGATCACCGCCCCGCTGCCGTCCCGCAGCCCGCGCAGCCCGACGACGTAGCGGGAACCCTCGGTCAGCGCCACCGCCGGCCGGATGATCAGCAGTTGTCGGTCGGGTTGGCCGGCGGCGTGCGCGTCCAACTCGGCCCAGTACGGCGTGCGCTTCCCGGTCCGGGTGTCGAGCAGCACGATCGGCGCGTCCGGCGCCAGCGAGCGGCCGATGTCGGTGACCGGTGCGATCCCGCTCGCCGCGGCGTCGAGGCCGGGCACGCGCACCAGGATTGGGGAACCCGGACTGAACCCGTCCTGCCGGTTCCACTCGGCCGGGTCGATCGGAGTGCCCCGCACGTTTGCGGGCATCGCGGCGGCAGCGAAGCGGACCCGCTTGCCGGTGGGGCTGCTCCGGTCGGGCACCGTGAAGTAGTCGTTCGGGAACGGCAGCAGGCAGGCGGTCGGGTCGATCGGGTCGCAGGACGGGTTGCCGGCCGGTCCGGGAGTCGTCGGCGGTGCGGCGGGGGCCGCCGTACCGAGCAGGACGGCACCTGCGGTCACCAGCACTGACACGGCGAGACGGAGCCCTCTGGAGGTGGTCACACGCATCTCCTTCGACGCTTGACGGCGGATCGACGGGTGGCGTTCTTCCTACGCTCGTGAAAGAAGCTCAGCAAGCATTGGTGCGTCCGCCCATGACCTCCGCGACACACGCCGGTGGCCGGCGGCCCACACGCACAACTGGCCGCCGGCCACTGGCCGCACGTCGACGAAGCCTCACCGGAGGGTCACCCGGTGATCACCGGCCAGGCGTAGGCGAGCAGGGCGCAGGCGGCACCCAGAAGCGCGAGCGAGACGCCCCTGGTGGGCAGTGGCAGGGCGGCGAGCACGATCAGGATGACGGCGACGACGTAGAGAAATGCCTGGGCCGACATGGTGTTCTCCTCGATCAGGGGGTAGAGGGCGGTTGCCTTCGTCCGCCGGGATGCCCCCACGAGTGATCGCGGAAACCATCCCGCTGATCACGGTTCGGCCCACAGTGGTCCGTCCGGCGCGGTGTCTACGTCGCGAGGAGGAGCGCTTCGGCGCCCACCGGTCGAAACCCCGCAGCCTGAAAGGCCCGTACGCTGCGGGCGTTGCCGGCGGCCTGCTGGGCCCAGACCGGCTGGCCGTCGGGCACCAGGTGTCGGGCGGCCGTCGCCAGTGCCCGCCCCAGGCCCCGGTGGCGACGCTCGTCGTCGACCTCGATCGCCGCCTCCCAACGGCCGGCGACCCCTCGGCCGAGGACGACCACCCCGCCGTCGGCGACCCAGACGCGGACGTCGTCACGGCGGCGACGGGCCCGGACCTCGCGGGGATGACCGGCATCGGCAAGCGCGGTCAGCCGCAGTGGCGGCGGCCCGGCGAGAGGGCTCGCGACGGTCAGCAGGTCGATCGTGTCCGTCAGGCGTCGGGTGCGGTCGAGCAGCGCACCCAGGAAACGCGGATTCATCGTGGCCGCCAACGGGTCGCAGTCGAGGTTGGCGAGCGTGGAACGCACCCACTGCGGGTCCTCGTCGGTGAACACCACCGAGTGCGCGGTGAAGGCGAGAACTCCGGCGTCGCGGTGGCTCGGCTGCGGGACGACAGTGGTCCCGCCGTCCGGCGGCGGAAAGTGCCCGTGCGCCGCCGCGTCCAGGATGTCGGCCAACGTGCGGTCCATTGTCGCCCTCTCCTCGTCACCGAACCCGCGGCTGCCGAGAGCGGATGCGGCGATGCCCCCGCCCTCGGCCATCGCGCGGACCGGACAGTGTCGGGTCATCCTCTCGTGCCGGGTGCGGTGCGGGGCGCCCCGGTGTCCAGGGCGCGGTCGAGGGTGTGACCCGACTGCCAGGTCACACCCTCGACCGAGCGCGCATCGCTGAGGGTCGCCGCCCTCAACCTGGAAAGGTCAGCAGCCGATCCGGCTCGCTCCCACCGCGACGTCGTCGTACCAGAGGGTGTCGGCCCCGCCGCCGTAGCTCTCCCAGCCCAGCTTCAGGTCGGTGAGCTGCGGCCGCCAGGTGCGGTTGTACCACTGGCCGTCGATGTCGTGCGTCGGTGAGCCGTCCGCGGTCAGCCCGGGAATGGCGGCCCCGTCCACCCAGGTACGCAGCTGACCGGCCGCACCGTCGACCATGAACTCGACACAGGTCCACCTGTTGGTGGGGAGCGGCAGGCTCTGCGCCACCCCGGCGGGGCTCTGCTCGGGCAGCGTCGCGTCGTCGGAGGCGCGGTTCCACTGCAACGCGCCGTTCTGGCCACCCAGCCGCAGGTCCCTGTTGCCGTCGGCGGCATCGGCCATCGCCATCATCGTGGTGTGCTCGGTGGGTTGGGCGGTGGTGTGCCGGACCCAGACCCGGGCGTACCTGACGGCGCCCAGGCTGCCGAGGCTCTTCGTGGACCTGACGAAGACGTGGTTGCAGTACCCGGCGGTGCCGTTGATCCGGACCGACCGGCTGCCGCTGTGGGTGGTCGCCGTGTCGATGGTGGCCGTACCGGTGCCGGAACAGTCGGGGCTCACGACGGCCCAGTCACCGGACGGCGTCGAACCGGTCTGGCTCTCGAAGCCGTCGCAGAGCACCGCGCCGGCACACCCGACCGGCGGGTCGGTGGTGGGCGGTGGCGTGGTGGGTGGCGGTGTGGTGGGCGGCGGCGTCGTCGGGGGCGGCGTGGTGGGCGGCGGCGTCGTCGGGGGCGGTGTGGTGGGGGGCAGTGTGGCGCCGTTGCACGGTACGCCGTTCAGGCTGAACCCGGTCGGGGCGCCGCCGCTGGTGCCGTAGGTGCCCTGCAACCCGAACTCGGTGGAGCCGCCGGCCGCGATGCTGCCGTTGTACGACGCGTTGCGGGCGGTCACCGTCGAACCGGACTGGCTGACCGTGGCGTTCCAGCCGCTGGTGACGCGCTCGTCCCCGGCGTACTTCCAGGTGACGGTCCAGCCGGAGACGGCCGTGTCCCCCGGAGAGACCTTGACGGTGGCGGTGAATCCGCCGGGCCACTGGTTGGGCGTGTAGTCGACCCGGCAGCCCTGGGCGGCTGCGGCCGGGCCGGTGAGCAGGGCCGCTCCGGTGGTGGTCGCGGCGGCGGCCAGCGCGGCGACGACCAGCAGGGTCGACGTGCGGCGGGCGCGGAGATTCGTCATGAAAGGGTCCTTCTGCCATCGAGCTGGACGGAGGCGGGGCGCGTCGGCATGCGCCAGTGAACGGCGCAGCGCGAGAGCCTGCCCTGGGTGCGGCGCGGCGATGCGCCACAGCGAGTGGTCGGTGCATACGACCGACGTGCCCCGGCTCGAGGTGGACCTGTCAGCCGCCGATGATCCGGTCTCCCGAACGTCAGGCGGCACCCACCCTCAATCTATTGACGAACGGCTATTCAATCAAGCGCCGACCCGGACCGCCACGCGAATGGACGCACCGCTCCTGATGCGGCACTGGCGATCCCAGGGGATTGACCCTCACCGACGCCCGAGGTTAACTGCACATCAACGATGTAGATCGATGTTCATCGGACCGCCTTCCCGCGGCACGGTGACACCGCCCTACGTCGTCTCGACATCGCCCTCGTTTCGGCGGACGCGGGCGCACCGGGGCACTTCCCGGGGTGCGAGACCTGCATCCGCACGACGATCCAGAGGAGATCGTGTCGATGAAGAAGACGCCGCCGTCACGAATCGCGCTCACTGCCCTGCTCGCCGCCGCCGTCGTCACCGGGCTCACTCTCGCCGTCGGCGCGACGACGGTGGCCCCCACCCCGGCCGAGGCCGCACCGCTGGGCAAGGTGCTGGTCTTCTCCAAGACCGCAGGCTTCCGGCACTCCTCCATCCCGAACGGCATCGCCGCCATCCAGCAGCTCGGCGCCGCGAACGGCTTCACCGTCACCGCCACCGAGGACGCCGCCACCTTCACCACCGCCAACCTCGCCCAGTACCAGGCGGTGGTCTTCCTCAGCACCACCGGCGACGTCCTCGACGCCGGCCAGCAGGGTGCGTTCGAGGCGTACATGGCCGCTGGCGGCGGCTTCGTCGGGGTGCACGCCGCCGCCGACACCGAGTACGACTGGCAGTGGTACGGCGGGCTGGTCGGCGCCTACTTCGCCTCGCACCCGGCCACCCAGCAGGCGACCGTACGGGTCGAGGACCGGGCCAACGCCTCGACCGCGCACCTGTCGTCGACCTGGACCCGCACCGACGAGTGGTACAACTACCGGGCCAACCCCCGCTCCGCGGTGAAGGTGCTGGCAAGCCTCGACGAGTCGTCGTACACCGGTGGGTCGATGGGTGGTGACCACCCTGTCACCTGGTGCCACAGCTACGGCGGCGGGCGGTCCTGGTACACCGGCCTCGGCCACACCGAGCAGAGCTACAGCGACCCGAACTTCACCCGGATGTTGCTCGGCGGCATCCGGGTGGCGGCCGGGGCGGTGGCGGCCGACTGTCGGCCGGAGCCCGGCTACAGCCCACTGTTCGACGGCACCCAGGCCACCCTCGGGCAGTGGCGGCAGGCGGGACCGGGCGGCTTCACCCTTGCCGACGGCACCCTGACGTCGAACGGTGGCATGGGGTTGCTCTGGTACCCGGTGCGTACCTTCGGCAACTACTCACTCAAGGTCGACTGGATGATGCCGGGCGACGACAACGGTGGGGTCTTCATCGGGTTCCCCGACCCGCAGGGCGACCCGTGGGGCCCGGTCGCCACCGGTCACGAGATCCAGATCGACGCCACCGACGGCGACCCGACACGCACCACCGGGAGCGTCTACAGCTTCCAGGCGCCCGACCAGACCGCCCGCGCGGCGGCGCTCAACCCACCCGGCTCCTGGAACACCTACGAGATCGGCGTGCACGGCCAGCGGGTCGAGATCTGGCTCAACGGTGTGAAGATCAACGACTACGTCAGCAGCCGGGCCATCGCCGACGGCTACATCGGGTTGCAGAACGACGGCGCCGGAATGGACATCAACTACCGCAACGTGCGGATCAGGGCCGACGGCCCGAACGAGCCGCCCACCACCGATCTGGCCCGGGGCAGGCCGGTCACCGCGTCCAGCGTGGAGCCGGGCAGCACACACGTGGCGGCGAACGCCGTGGACGGCAGCGGCACCACCCGCTGGGGCAGCGCGTACGCCGATCCGCAGTGGATCACCGTCGACCTGGGGGCCACGTACGCGGTCAACCGGGTGCGGCTGTCGTGGGAGACGGCCCACGCGCGGGCCTATCAGGTCCAGCTCTCACCGGACAACGTCACCTGGTCGACGCTGCACACCACGACCACCGGAGACGGCGGCGTCGACGACCTGTCCGTCACCGGCACCGGCCGTTACCTGCGGGTGTACGGCACCCAGCGCGCCACCCAGTGGGGCTACTCGCTGTGGGACCTCAACGTCCACGGCACCGCCGCCGGCAGCACCCTGCTGTCCCGCGGCCGGCCGGTCACCGCGTCCAGCGTGGAGCCGGGCAGCGCGCACGCGGCGGCCAACGCCGTCGACGGCAACACGACCACCCGCTGGGGCAGCGCGTACGCCGACCCGCAGTGGATCACCGTTGACCTCGGCGCGTCCCGCAGCCTGGATCGGGTCCGGCTGACCTGGGAGGCGGCGTACGCGCGGGCGTACCAGATCCAGGTCTCCCCGGACAACGCCACCTGGTCACCCGCGTACACCACCACCACGGGCGACGGCGGTGTGGACGACATCGCCGTCTCGGCCACCGGCCGTTACCTGCGCGTCCAGGGCACCCAGCGGGCGCTGCCCGCGTACGGGTACTCGCTGTGGGAGCTGGAGGTGTACGGCAGCTGACCCCCATCGGGTCCGCTGTCGAACCGCCCCCTCCGGCGATGGCGGACCACCCCCAGGGCAGCCGGTGCGGCTGGCGTCCCCCGGCCGCGCCGGCTGCCCCTCGACCCTGAGCCCGTCCAGTTCGGGTGTGGCGTTGGAGAACGTGCCCCGTCGGCGCGGGTGGACCGCACCGACGGGGCAACGATCACCGCGGTGGCACTACCGCTTGGCGATCCTGATCGTCGCGGTGCGGTAGTTGATGCGCCTGTCGTCCTTCGTCGGGTCGTAGTTCTTCTCGATGTTGCCGGCGCTGTCGACCGAGAACCAGCGGAACGTTGTCGTCTCGGTCACGTGGAACACCTCCCCCGGCTCACGGAACTCGGTCGCCGCGTAGCGGGGTGAATCGAGGGTGGGTCGGCTGCCGTCGGTCGTGTAGTAGATGGTGGCCGGCTCGTCGGTCTCGAAGCGCACGTCGACCGGCCCGGAGTAGCGCCCCGCACCCGGGACCAGCCGGGACGTCGGGTTCTTCTTGTCCCGGCCCCAGTCCGCCGCGACCCGGAACATCTCCATGATCCCGTTGGCGTACTCCATCGTCTCGGCGTGGCCACTGACCAGCTCGGGGTCCCCCGCCCACTCCGGCTGGAACGAGCCGCCCTGCCAGTCGCCGGTGGCCGGGTTGTAGACGGAGCCGCCGACCTCCCAGCCGAACGCGTAGATCCCGTAGGTGTGGTAGAGGTCCTCGCGTACGTTGCCCGCCGAGGAGTAGAGGACGTCGGACGAGCCGCCGACGTTCTCCGGCGTGACCACGGTCTCCCGGTGCGCCTTGACCTGCGAGAGGATCCGCGCGGCGGACTGCCAGTAGAACGCCTCGTCACCAAGTGGCGGACGCGGCGTGGTGATCCGGCCGTCCGCGATGTACGCGCCGGGCTGCCAGAAGAGCTGACCGCCGTTGGAGTGCACCGACATCATGAACTTGATGTTCCGGTACTTCTCGACGAGCCAGATGATGTTCTTCGCCTCGGGCTCGGACAGTTTCTCCGGCCCCTGGTAGGTGTCGCTGACACAGCTCGTCGAGGCGCCCGCGTAACCGTCGTGCCCCGACCCGACCCGGTAGTTCCGGTTCAGATCGACACCCCAGGAGTTGCGCCGGCCCGGGTCGGCGTTGGCGTCCGGGCAGTGGTTGGTCAGGTTCCGGCGCTGGGAGGCGAAGTTGTAGAAGCTGTAGTTCGCCCCGTCAGGGTTGTTGGACAGGATGAAGAAGACATCAGTGTTCTCGACGATCTTCCTCGTCTCCCGGTCGGACCGGTAGTTGTGCACCAGACGCTCGGCGGACTCCAGGCTCGTCGTCGCCGGCACCCACTCCCGGGCGTGGTCCTGCGCCTGAATGAGGACACCTGGCTTCTTCCCGTCACGGTGCTTTCCGATCCGCAGGACCGGGATCGTGACCGGACCGCGCGGCACCTCCCCCGCCGGCGCTCCGGCCCGCTTCTGGTCGAGGAAGTCGCTGAGCGCGACCGGCCCGGCGGTCGGCGCGACGATCCCGGTGCCCTCGTTGGTGCGGTACGGATGCGCCCGCTCGATAAGGCCCGCAGACCCGGTCTTCAGCGCCTCCGCCACCTGCGCGGCGGTACTCACCGGCGCACCGGAGGCGTCCGTGGCGAGCAGGACGCGGACCGCCGTGCCGGTGACCTCCACCGCCAGCGGGAGGTCGGGGTCGGGCCGGTCCACGAAGTCCACGGTGATGTCGTTGCCGCCCTGGTGACCCCAGGCCGCGGAGGTGACCACGACTGCGGCCTGCCCGGTGCCACCGATCTGGGCCTGCGCCTTGCGCTGGTACCCGTTGGTCTGGTTCGGCAGGTAGACGATCTCGGCGATGTCCGGGTACTGCCGGGCGATCTCCTTGGCGCGACTGTAGAGCTGCTGCGGGTGCCGGTAGCCGTCCACGAAGTCCGACTTGTAGGACGGGTTCGCGGTGAGCGGCGGTGGAGCGTCCTCCAACCAGTTGGAGACGACGCCGGTCGCGACGCCACCCGTGGAGCTGGTCAGCTTGATCTTGTTGGGGCGCACGTCGAGCTTGAACAGGTTCCGGTGGAACATGTACTGCCCGGAGTCGACGAACCGGCTCATCGTCCGGGCGAAGCCGAACGGTGTACCCCGCCCCGAGTCGTTCTCCACCTGCATCCCGACGACCGGGTCCTCCTGCTGCCCCTCGGTCGTCCGAGCCTCGACGTAGAGGAAGCCCTGGCCCTTCGTGGTGAACCAGTCGGCCCGGACGACGCGTACCGTCGCCTCGTGGTGTGCCGGCTGGGCTGCCCGCGCGCCGACGCCCAGACCGCCGTCGGCCTCGTCGCTCCAGGCGAAGCCGGCGTCATCGCCGAGCACGTCGACGCCCATCGCCGTGAGTTCGGCGCCCTGCTCGGCGGTCACCACCGCCTCGCCCTCGATGCCGTTCGGCACCCGCCGCAGGCCATGTTCGAGGTCGAAGCCGGCCGCCGAGACCCGGTCCAGCATGTCGGCACCGGTCAGTCTGATCTGAACGAGGCGTACCGGGACAGGGCTCTCGATGGCGCCGGCGGAGGACGGCGCCGGCGGGTCCGCGCCGGCCGGGCCGGTTGCCACGAGGATGCTACCCACCAGGGTGGACAGCGCGAGAAGCGCGATGCGTCGCGGTGTACGCCGCATTCCCCCTCCTTCTCCAAACGACGGGTGACTGCCGGCGGACCGGTCCGGTGAGCGTATGTGCGATCGCGGCTCCAGTGGTGCACGTCGATCGAATTTGAGCATTCCTTGAGGCGCCCGACGGCCTGTCCCCCGGCAGGGGGAGAGCTTCCCCTTCCGTCGGGGATGAGCGCGACTTGCCCGCCGGCAATCGTGGATCCATGGCTGTCGTAGGTGTGCCGACCGGATCCAGACCGACGCCGTCATGACCGCAACCCAGGACAGGAGCCTCCATGAGCCTTGCTGACTCCGCCCGCGTCTCGACCGCCGCCCCGCCACGGTGGGCGATCTGGGCCGCCTACGCCGTTCCGCTCTGCGTCCTGCCGTCGGCGGCCTGGCGACTGACGTTGGTGTTCACCGACGATGCCGTCACGCCGTGGTACATGATCTTCCTATCCGCGCTGTCGATGGGGTTGGCCCTGCTGACGCTCGGCCTGGTGTACCGATGGGGACAGCGGGTTCCGCACTGGGTGCCCCGCATCGGAGGGCGGCCCATCCCGGCGCGTCCGGTGGTGCGCGTCGCGTTGATCGGCGGCTGGCTGCTCGTCACCATCTGCGTGTACTTCCTGCTCAATGAGAGGTTCCACCTCGTGCAGAGCGGGTGGGTGGGGATCGGCGGGGACGAACCGACGCACCCGCCGCCCGGCTGGGAGGTCCTGCGTTACTACGCCCCGATGCTCGGGTGGGGGCCACTCGTCATCGCCGTCGCCGCCAATTACGGCCGACGCGCATCCGGGCCGCACGGACTCGAAAAGCCATGACCATCAGCAGGTTGCTTGTCGCCATGTCGCGGGCTGCGCGGGCGACGCGTCCGGTCCTATCCTTGCGCGGTGTCGCACGCCGATCTCACGTTCGCGCAGTGGAACAGCTTCTCCGACAGCACCGCCCGCCGGTTCGTCGAGGAGATCGCCGACCGGCACGGTCTGGCCGTGCCGGTCGGCCTTCAGGACACGGTGTACGCGGGGCGGTCGCACCGGGTGGCGCTGTTCGAGCGGGACGGGATGCGGTTCGCCCTGGTGCCCGGTGGGCTACCGACGCTCGGTCACGACGCCGCTCGTTTCCGGCCCTCGCCGGGCCAGTCGGCCAGCTACGCCGACAGCGCCGAGGAGTACGGCCTGCCACCGCTGACCGATTACGTCGACGCGATGACCTCACCGGTACGCAGCGTCGAGTTGCCGGCGATGCTCGTCGCGACGGAGGCGTTCGACCCGCGCGAGGTTTCGCTGGCGCCGGATCACCCCCGGGTCCGCACACTCGTCGCGTCGCAGCGGGATGGGCTTGCCGGGATCAGCATGCTCCGGTCCGCCGGTGGGCTGACCGTCGAGTTCGATCAGGCCGGGCAGGTGACGACAGCCCGAGCCACAGCGGACATGTCCTACGACGAGGCCATGGCCCAGCTCGCGAGCGCCGGCCTGCGGACGACGACCCCGGACGAGTGGGAGTGGGCGTGCGGGGCGGGGGCGACGACGCTGTTCCGCTGGGGTGACGACTGCCCCGACGACGGTTACCCGTACGACCACTCGACCGGGACGCACCGCGAGGCCAACCTGTGGGGTCTGGCGATCGGGCAGGATCCGTACCGGCACGAGACCACCACCGAGCCCACGGTCGTGTGCGGCGGCGACGGTGGCAGCACCACCTGCGGAGGCAGCGGCTTCTTCCTGGGCTGGCTCGCCCTCGCGACCGCCTACCGTGACAGGGATTTCGGCCGGTGGCTCGCCTCCGACGACGGGTACGTCGACGAGATGCTGACCCGGCCCGTCATCGAGCTGGGCTGAGCGGTGGCCAGGCATTGGCCAGCAACTGACGGAAGTGCGCCGGGAACCATTCCCCCAGCGGCGGAGCGCCAGCTGTCGCGCCGGTGTCGTACACGGAACCGCGCGGCGGCAGGTAGTTCGGGTCGCACATCGGCTCGTACGGCTGGCCAGGGCTCGGGCTGCCACTGCTGCCGTCGGACTCGCCGGGGCGCTTGACCCAGACGTAGGCGTCGATGCCCGGTTCCGGTTCGGCGGCGGGACGCTGACCGAGGCCGGCGCCCCTCTGGTTGCACCAGTTGCCGACCGCTGCCCGCCTGTCGATCCGGCTGCCGTCGACGTAGCGGTTCAGGTCGCCAGAGGGCGCCGGGGCGGTGGGGCGGTTCGGACCGCCCCAGCCGTTGCGTGAGGTGTCGACGACCACACCCGCGTCCGGGGCGAAGCCGGCGTCGGTCAACAGTCCCCGCAGGTGTCGCACGTACGGCACCTCGTCGATGAACGGGTTCCAGTCGACCCACTTCGACTGCCGCACGGGCTGGCCGTTGACGACGTCATCAGCGCGGAAGTGCTCCTCGTGCAGGACCGAATAGTTGGCGGTGTTCGCCACGAAACCGTGAACGTCGGCGACAGTGCTGCCGGCGCTTGTCGCGACCTGCGACAGCAGCGCCGTCAGCGGCCCGGAGTCCTCGGGCCAGCCGACCTCGAGGTGGTGGCTGATGTCGAGGTACGAGTAGACGTTTGGCAGGTCGCCGAGCCGGGCCAGGGCGTACCCGATCCCGTGCTGGTAGGTGCCACGCGCCGCCGCATCGTCGCAGGCAGGGGTGGCCGCGTAGCGGCTGCCGGTGTTGACGACCAGGTCGGGCAGCGAGTTCGGTTCGACGAAGACGACGATCCGCAGGTCGGCGTAGGCGGGCGTGGCGAGGATCTCGACGATCGGGTCGATGAACTCAGCCTGGTACCGGGCGAGTTCCCCGATCGACAGCTCACTCTGTGGTGCGCGGCGGCCGCAGTCGCGGCCCGGGAGGTTGTACAGGGTCACCTGGACGAGGTCGGCGTGCTGCGTCACCGCGGTGTCCAGGTGCTCACGCAGGCCCATCCTCCCGTCGTCTCCGTCGATGCTGGCGATCCGGTCCAGCCAGACGGCGGTCGGCTGACCGGCGACCGCGTCGCCGCCGGGCTCCGCCGTCGCGCGGTCGGCCCACTCGGGATCGACGTAGACCCGGGCTCCGACGTAGGGGTTGGCCACCCGGTGTGGTGGATCGACGGCGTGGGCCGGATCAGCGGCGGCGAGCAACCCCGCGACGAGCACGGAGACGGCGGCGGCGAGGACCGGCCGAACCCGGACGGGCTCTCGTTCCCGACGTGACGAGATCATGGTGGCCGCCCTCTCAGCAGCTGGTCCGCGCCGGCCTGCGGCTTCGGACCGGCTGCGCCGACCGTCTCGCACCGCGACCGCACATTCACGTGCTTCGATTCCGGTTTCCATTGTGCCGCACCGTCGTCGGATCGGGGGGCCGTACCGCGGCAGCGGTCAGAAGGTGGCGATCGGGTTGACCGGGCTGCCGGACGTGCCGGCGAAGCGGACCGGCGCGACCGCCAGGTGGAAGTCCCACTGGCCCAGCTCGTCAGCCGTCGTGGCGCACGCCTCCAGGTCACAGTTGTCGAGCAGCCACAGCCCCATCGCGACCAGGCCGACGGCGTGGACCGGCATCAACACGTCGTCGTACCCGGACGGCTGAACGTCCTGAGGGCTGTCGGCACCGATCAGCGCGACCCCCCGTTCCCGCAGCCACGGCAGGCACGACGCGTGCCAGCCGGCCTGGGCGAAGCCGCTGGCCGGACCGTTCTCGTGCCGGAAACGGCCATAGCCGGTCCGCAGCAGCACCGCATCCCCGGGCCGCACCCGCACACCCTGGCGACGCTCGGCCTCCTCGAGATCGTCCGGAGACACACCCTGTCCCGGCTCCAACCACGGCACCTCGCGGGCCGCCGCCACGTCGAGCAGGACACCACGGGTGACGATTCCGTTCGCCGCCGCCGTGACGGCCGCCCACGCCGAACCCGTCGTGGCGTCGACCAACGAGTGCGACCGGCCGTTGTACATCGCGCCGTCCCAGAAGATGTGGCACGGCGAGTCGAGGTGGGTGAGGGTGTTGCCGTGGAACGAGATGCCGAGCCGCTCGGACGAGAAGCCCCAGCGCCGGTCGGCGTGGAAGTGCGCCGGCATGTTCTCGGCACCCGGCATGTCGGCCGCGCACGGACAGGTCGTCGTCGACCGCTCCATGTCGCCAGGTGCGGCGACCTCCCACGCGCAGGACACGCTTCTGCCGTGCCGCACCGCTCGCGCCGCCGCCAGCCGGACGTCGTCGGTGATGTGGTTGAGCGTGCCGAGTTCGTCGTCGTCGCCCCACCGACCCCAGTTCGACAGCGTGTCGAAGTAGCCGAGCACGTCGTCCTGGGTCGGCGTCGGTTGCCCTGCGGTCATGTCAGCACCGACTCCTCGGGTCACGCGGTTGGAGGCACCGCAGGTCAGGGTAGCCCGAGGGTGTTCAACCGGCAGAGGGAGGACATCCGCTCTGGCGAGGGAGGTCCTGCGCCCTGCGACGGTGCGATCCTCGGACCACGACAGACGCCCGCCACCGGCCGGGGTGGGTGGGACGAGCAGGCGGACTGGGGTGACGATGACGAAGCGTGCGCTGCGGGTGGCCCGGATGTTCGACGGCGAACGGCTTGTCGACGGCGGGGTGCTGGTCCTCATCGACGACGGGCGCATCGCCGACGTCCACCAGGGTAGGGCCCAGACCCCGGACGGCTGGCCGGTGCGCGAGGAGCCCAACGGCACCCTGCTGCCCGGTCTGGTCGACGCGCACGTGCACCTGTGCGCTGACGCCGGCCCGGAGGCGCTCGGCCGGTTGGCCCAGCGTCCCGAGACAGACCTCGACGCGGTCATTGAGGCATCGCTGGGCAGACACCTGGCGGCCGGCGTCACCACGATTCGGGACCTGGGCGACCGGCGCGGCGCGGTGCTCCGTTGGCGGGGTCGGGGGGTGCGGGACGACCTGCCGACGGTGGTCGCGGCGGGTGCACCGCTGACAAGCGTCGGCGGGCACTGCTGGTCGTTGGGGGGCGAGGTGGCCGGTGTCGACGGGGTTCGCGAGGCCGTACGCCTGCGGGCGGCGGCCGGCGCCGACCTGGTGAAGGTCATGGCCAGCGGTGGGGTGTTCACCCCGGGCACCGACACCACGCGGCCGCAGTTCACCGACGAGGCGCTGGTCGCCACCCTGACCCAGGCGCACGACCTGGGCCTGCGGGTGACCGCGCACGCTCACGCGCTCAGCGCGGTCGAGCAGGCGCTGCGCGTCGGCGTGGACGGCATCGAGCACTGCACCTGCGTGACCTCGGCCGGCGCCCGCGTCCCCGCCGAGCTGGCGGACCGGCTGGCCGCCTCCGGGGTGGCGGTCTGCGCCACGCTCGGCACCGACCCGGCCGTGGTCACCCCGCCTGAGGTGGTGGCCATGGCGGCACGGGCCGGGCTCAGCGAGGCCGCGCTGCGGGACGGCGCTGCCACCCTGCACCGGGCCGGGGTCCGCCTGGTGGCCGGCTCGGACGCGGGCCTCGGCCCCGCGAAGCCGCACGGGATCCTGCCGGAGACCCTCGTCGAGTACGTGGCCTGCGGCATCCCGCCGACCGCAGCCCTCGCCTCGGCCACCTCGGTCGGCGCCGAGGTGTGTGGCCTGGGACGACGCAAGGGTCGTGTCCGCCCCGGGTTCGACGCCGACCTGCTGGTCGTGGATGGCGACCCGACGAGCGACATCACGGTGCTGCGCCGCCCGCTCGCCGTGTACCGCGCCGGCGAGCGGATGGAATGACGACGGCGGGCACGGTCTCCGGCCAGGTGAGCGACCATCACGCCTTGACAGGTGTCGATGTTAACGCCAACATAAATCCGCCACCCGGCGGCAACGCCACCGTCACATTCCCAGCCCTGCGCGCCACCCCCCGGCCCTGTCCGACGTCGCCGGCCATCGACGGGACCAGCGACGGACTGCGGTCGGAGCGCATCCCGCCAGGAGGATCGATGCCTTTCACCATCTTGAGCAGATCGCCGGTCGGTCGACGTCGGCGTGGGGGCCTGGCACTGGCCATCATCACCACGCTTGTCGGTGCGGTCGGCGCTGTGCTGGTCGGGGCACCACCGGCAACGGCGGCGACCATCGACACCAACGCCTACTACGTCCTGGTCAACCGCAACAGCGGCAAGGTCCTCGACGTCCGGGACACCTCGACCGCCGACGGCGCGGTGATCCAGCAGTGGTCCCGCAACGACGGCGCGTGGCAACAGTTCCAGTTCGTCTCCTCCGGCAGCGGTTACTACCGGCTCAAGGCCCGGCACAGTGGCAAGGTCGTCGACCTCTGGGAGTGGAACACCGCCGACGGCGCCGACTTCCGCCAGTGGCCCGATGCCAACGGCACCAACCAGCAGTTCCAGGTCCTCGACTCCGACAGCGGCTACGTCCGGCTGATCAACCGCCACTCCGCGAAGGCTCTTGAGGTCTGGGAGCGGTCCACCGCCGACGGCGGCCGGATCAGTCAGTACGCCGACGTCAACGGCCCGAACCAGCAGTGGCAGCTGGTCGCGGTCGGTGGTGGCGGCACACCACCGAGCACCGGCTGCGGCAGCGGGTCGAGCAACGCCGAGGCCGTACTCAGCGGCAGCACCTGGACGGCCCGCAACGGCTCGTCGACTGTCTACTCGGGTTCGGACATGCTGTCGGCGATGCAGGCGGCGGTCAACTCGCTCTCCTCGGGCCGTACGTCGAAGCAGCGGGTCGTGGTTCGCGGTTCCGGCTCGATGAGCGCGGGCTCCCGGCTGTCCCTGCCGTCGTACACGACCCTGGCCGTGTGCGGCACGGTCAATGTGACCGGCTCGGGCTCCGGCGACCAGGCACCCGTGTACTCGCGGGGCACCACTGACGTCGAGGTGCAGAACCTCACGCTGACCGGTGCGCCGTTGTACGGGATCTTCATGCGCAACGTGAACAACCTGACCCTCGGACAGATCGACATGCGGCTCTCCAGCGGGTTGGGCATCCGGATCGACAACCACGGTGGGGATCGCGCGGTCAAGGTGCGCAACATCCGCATCGACACCGTGTACGTGTCGGGGACCGGCACACACGGGGTGGAGACGTACGGCGTGGACGGCCTCACGATCGGCACCGTCACGGCACGGAACACCCGGGACTCCGGCCTGCTGCTCAACGACACCATCAACGCCACGGTGGGCACTGTGGACGCGCAGAACGCCGGCGCCGGGACCGGGTACGCGGCGTTCCGGATGGCCAATCGCAACGGCCGGATAGGCAACTCGTACCCGACGAACATCCGGGTCGGGACCGTGATCGCGTCCGGCGGTGGCCGGGGGATCTTCTGCGTGTCCGAGTCCGGTGGCGCGGTCATCGACCGGGTGACGATCTCGAACACGGGAAACAACTCGATCCTGGTGGAGAACTGCTACAACGTCGTCATCGCCGGGGTGTCCGGGACGGTGACCGGCGGTGGTGAGGTGCGGATCGCGGCCCGCAGCGAGTTCCCGATCTCCTCCGGCATCCGGTTCCAGAACCTGACCGTCAGCGGCACCAACATCACCCAGAGCCCCTGCGGTGGGGCGAACAACACGATCAGCAACGTCACCCGGGTGAACTCGACGCTCACCTGGTGTTGACCCGGTGCGGAGTGGCCGCCCCGGACCGCGGGCGGCCACTCCCGGCCGGAACAGTGGCCGTGACGCCGGCCGGACCGGGCGTGGGGTTTCGCCGGCCGGCGCTCGCGGGTAGCGCAGAGGCCATGAACCGCAATCTCGTCAAGGCTCTACGGGTCGCGTGGGAGTTGCCGGAGTTCCGCACCGGGGTGCGACACGTCGTCGACCTCGAAGAGATCGCGGGCCTGCTGGCGACGTTGTCCGTCCCGGAGCACGACCACGAGGTGGAGCGCAGCCTGCTGAGTCTGCTGCGTTCCGCCCTGGACACGGTCGAGATCCGGGAGGCGGTGTTGCTGCTGCTGGAGCGGGACGAGGTCCGCAGGCCGCTCGTCGCGGCGGCGGTGGAGCCGCTCGCGGACCGGCCCGGTCAGGCGGCCGCCATCGCATCGGCGGCCGAGGACCCCGCGGTGCGGCGTGAGGTGCGGGCGGTGTTGGCCAGCGCCCAGGTGCGCGAGCTGGTCTGGCAGGCGATCGAGACACAGCTGAACGACAACAGGTTCGGCCTGATCCGCCGGGCGGCGGTGCTGTTCGTGTGGCACCCGCACGTACGTCGCCTCGGGTGGGCGCTGCGTCGGCACGGCGTGTTGCGCGAGCTACGCCGCAAGCGGTGACACCTGCCGCGCCGGTGCTGTCGACGCGGCAGGCTGATGGGGCCCCTCGAAGAGGGGATCACCGGCGACGGCGGGCCATCCACTGCCAGATGTGGGTGCCGTTGAGGCTCGGGTCGTTGCGAGCCACGTAGATCCAGGACCAGTGGCCGGGGAACTGGTAGCCGTTCCAGACGACGCTGTCGTACAGACTCACCAGTGATCCCGGGATCAGGTCGTGCGCGTGGATCGTGTTGGTCTCGGGTGGCACGGTGTCATCGTCGAGTGAGGTGACCAGCCAGGTCGGGGTCCGGATGCTCGCCAGCTCCGCGTCGGTGATCAGCGGTGGGCCCTCTCCGCTCAGCGGCTCGACGACGCCGCAGATCGGCACCGACGCGGCGAACAGGTCCGGGTAGGCGACGGTCATCTCCAGGGACATGTAGCCGCCGTTGCTGCACCCGACCACGTAGATCCGGTCCGGGTCGACCCGCTTGCGACGGACGAGATCCTGGACGATCTCGCGGATCAGCGGGGCGAAGCGTGGCCCGTCCTCCATCCAGTAGGAGGTGCTCTGCGGGGCCACCACGTACGCGCCGGAGAAGATCCGCTGAGCCTGCGGGGTGGCGAAGCCGAGCGCACCCCGGTTGGCGCGGAGTGTGGTCTCGTTGTCGTAGTAGTCGTCGGACAGTGCCGCACCCTCGCCGCCGCCGTGCAGCCAGACGATCAGCGGCCGCCGACCGCGCCGGGGCGAGTGGTCGGGAGAGTAGAGCCGGTACTTCAGGCCCGAGCCCGAGACGTGGTAGCTGAAGGCGTCGACCTCGGGGTTGGTCAGCCGCCCCTGCACGAAGCGGGTGATGGTGAGCGGCGCAGCGTGGCGTCGGGCGATCGGGGCGTTCTGCGTGATGGTGTAGACGAGGTCCAACTGGACGTTGCGGCCCCTGCTCAGGACGTAGCCGAGGGTGCCGCCGCCGGCTTGGCCTTCGGCGTGGCTCAGCTCCAGCACGATGTTTCCGTGCCGGTCGAGTCGGGCCGCGGTCACCGTGCGGTCCAGGTCGTACTCGCTGAAGATCAGGTCGCCGGGGGCGATCGGGATCGGGCTGGTCGCCTTGGCGTGCACGGTGAACGTGGCGGGGGTCAGACCGGCCGGGTCGATCGGCCCGAGCCGGCCGGTGTCGAGGGTGACCGAGGTGACCTGCTCACCGCCGTCGAGCGTGCTCGCGTCGAGGGTGAAGCTCACGCTCGTGGGATGGCGGCCACCGGCGTGGGCGGCGGAGCCGGGCAGGGCCAGGCCGATGGCGGCGCCGGCCCCACCGGCCAGGACGCTGCGACGAGTGACAGGCGTGGACATGCGGGCCCCCGTACCTAACGATGTAGACGATCGTCGATGGCGTCTCAACGTAACGCGATGGAGATCCGCTGGCAACCTGTGCCACACCACGGCGGTCAGGGCGTCCCAGAACCGTCTGGGACGCCCTGACCGGTCAGGCGGGAAACGCCACTCCCGCCGCCGTCAGTTCAGACGCTGGAACACAGAGAACGGGTAGACCCAGGCGGGGTTGAACATCAGGCCCAGCCGGTGCAGGTACCGCTGGCAGGTGCCCGGCTGCGCGGGGTCGGTACAGAAGGTCACCCACAGCTCGGAGTAACCATCCTTCTCGGTCGGGCTGTAGTGGACGACCTGGTCGCGCACCACGAACTGCATCGAGGTCAGTCGGGGGTCCTGCACCTCGTTGGGGAAGGACAGCGAGGTGTCCAGGCCGTACAGCACGATCTCGTTGGCGAAGATGCAGACGCTCGCCTGGAAGTACATCTCGTAGATGGTGGTGTAGGTGGCGGTCTCGTAGACCTCCTCGGCGACCTCCTCGCGGTAGCAGGGGGTGCCCGGCGGGAACGCGGGCGGCGTGGGCACCCGGATCGCGTTTGTCGTGATGTCACCAGTGGTGCGCGCCGCCTTCCCCGACGATGTCGCCCGTAGGCCGTCGTCGGCGCAGGCCGCCTTGGTCTTGCAGACGGCGTCGGGCGCCGCCGACGCGGCCGCCGCCGGCACGGTGAGCGTCGCCGCGAGCACGGTCAGGGCCAGGACCAGAGGCTTGAGATGTACGGACACATGACCTCCAATGGTTCGATCAGTGCGCTCTGCACCCGAGCAGGATCGCCGATCGGAGCGCGCCCCTGGCCCGGATTCCGTACACCGCCGTACACTGACGGACGTCGATCGTCGACGCTGGGGGGCAGGGCGCTGGACGCTGCGGGGGCGCATACGTCGGACGACCTCGCCGGGTTGTTGCGGGCATTACGACGCAGGCACGCCCGCCGACAGGGCGACGCCGAGCTGACCTATCGCGAGTTGGCGGCCCGCACGGGCTGGTCGCACACCGCGATCGCGGAATACCTCACCGGCAAGACACTGCCGCCCACCGACCGGCTCGACGCCCTCGTACGGCTCCTCGGTGCCACGCCGGCGGAGCAGGGCGCGCTGGCCACCGCCCGGGACCGGATCGAGGAGAGCCGCCGCCGCGCCCCTCGCACGCCCGACCGGATGACGCCCCGGCAGTTGCCCGCCGACGTGGCAAGCCTCACCGGCCGGGACGACGAGTTGGCGCTTCTGGACAAGCTCGTCGCCGCGCCCACCGCGGTCGTGGTCGCCGCGATCTCGGGCACCGCCGGGGTGGGCAAGACCGCGCTGGCGGTGCACTGGGCGCACCGTGTCACCGACCGGTTCGACGACGGTCAGCTCTACGTGAACCTGCGCGGCTTCGACCCGCGGGGGCAGGCGCTGACCGCGGCGAAGGCGCTGCACGGCTTCCTGGACGCGCTGGGGGTGCCGGCCGCCCGGGTGCCCGCCGACCTCGACGCCCAGGCCGCCCTGTACCGCAGCGCGCTG
Organism: Micromonospora sp. NPDC048835; assembly: GCF_040649995.1. NCBI lineage: Bacteria > Bacillati > Actinomycetota > Actinomycetes > Micromonosporales > Micromonosporaceae > Micromonospora > Micromonospora sp. NPDC048835. The sequence goes on from NZ_JBEZGM010000007.1 coordinate 227,189, forward strand.
GCCGGCAAGCGGGTGCTCGTCGTGTTGGACAATGCCCGGGACGCCGAACAGGTCCGTCCGCTACTGCCCGGCACGTCCACGGCCATGGTGCTGGTGACGAGCCGTAACCAGCTCACCTCTCTGGTGAGTCTCGACAGCGCGCAGCCGATCCCGCTGGGCCTGCTCAGCCGCGACGCGGCCGGTCACCTGCTCACCAGTCGGCTCGGTGCCGAACGGGTGGCCGCCGAGCCGGAGGCCGTCGAGGCCATCATCGCCGCCTGCGCCCGGCTACCGCTGGCGTTGAGCATCGCCGCCGCCAGAGTCCAGCAGTCCGGCTTCCCGCTGGCCGTCCTCGCGACCGAACTGGGGACGGCCGGTCGGCGCTTCGGCGTCCTGGACGCGGGCGACGCGGTCGGCGAGGTGCGCGCCGTGTTCTCCTGGTCGTACACCGCACTCACCCCGCCGGCCGCCGGCCTGTTCCGGTTGCTGGGCCTGCACCCGGGCCCGGACATCACCGCGGCCGCGGCGGCGAGCCTGGCCGGTCGGTCGGCGGACGGGACCCGCCGATCACTGACCGAGCTGACCCGCGCGAACCTGCTCGCCGAGCACCGGCCCGGCCGGTTCACCGCACACGACCTGTTGCGGGCGTACGCCGGTGAACTCAGCGACGGCACCGACCCCGAGCCGGACCGAACGGCCGCCACGACCAGGTTTCTCGACCACTACGCCCACACCACCCATGCCGCCGACGCCCTGCTGCGTCCGCACAGCGACCCGGTCGACCACCTGATGACCCCGCCGGTGTCAGGTGTGCGTCCGGAGCTGCCGGCCACCCACGCGGAGGCGATGGCCTGGTTGACCGCCGAGCACCCGGTCCTGCTCGCCGCGCTCCGCCAGGCCGCCGGTGCCGGGTTCGACGTCCACGCCTGGCGGCTGGGGCGCGCCCTCGACACGTTCCTGGACCGGCAGGGGCACTGGCAGGACCGCGTCGAGACCTGCCGGACGGCCCTGCTCGCCGCCGAGCGTCTCGGTGACCCGGTCGCGCAGGCGGTCGCGCACCGCTTCCTGGCCGGCGCTCACACCGTGGTCAGCCGGTACACCGACGCGTTTCACCACCTGGAGAAGGCCCTCGACCTGTACGTCCGCGTCGGAGACGCCGAGGGTGAGGCACGGACGCACCAGAACCTCGCCTCGCTGTGGGACCGGCAGGGCGAGCCGCGCAAGGCCCTCGAGCACTCCGAGCGGACCCTCGTGCTGGCCCAGGCCACCGGTCACCGCAGGGCCCAGGCCGACGCGCTCAACGCGGTCGGCTGGTGCCATGCGCAGCTCGGCGAGCACCTCGGGGCGTTGGCCTACTGCGAGCAGGCACTCGACCTTCTCCAGCAGCTCGGCGACCGCGCCGGCGAGGCGGCCACCTGGGACAGCCTCGGCTTCGCACACCACCACCTCGGCCAGTACGGCCGGGCCGTGGAGTGCTACGAGCGCACCGTCGAGCTGGCCCGCGACCTCGGCGACCTCTGGGGCGAGGCGGACACGCTCAGCCGGCTCGGCGACACCCGCCACGCCATCGGCGACCCCACCTCCGGCCGGGCCGACTGGCAGCGGGCACTTGACCTCTTCACGGCCCTCGACCACCCGGACGCCGCAGCCGTCCGCGCCAAGTTGCAGCGGCACTGATCGCGAGCGGTCGTACTTTGGGACGATCTGGAGACGCACCACCCTTCGTACGATGAGTCCCATGGGTCCTCGCCTGCACGCGGTGTTGGCCGAGCCGCGGGTCTCTCCCGCCCCGTCCCGGGTGTGGCGCGACTGGGCGGTGACGGCTGTCCTCGCGCCGGCGATGGTGGTGGAGGGAATCCTCCGACCGGATCTGCCGTGGCGGGTCGGCTGCGTCGTCGTCGCGCTCGCGCTGCTGCCCACGCTGTGGTGGCGACGTACGGCACCGTTCGCGATGGTGGTGATCGCGTTCGGCTGCACGACTGTCGCGCCGTTCGTGCTGCCCGGTGATCCCTGCCGGCTGTTCACGGCGAGTTTCCTGGTTCTCCTGGTCTACGCGCTGTTCCGCTGGGGCTCCGGCCGCGATGCCGTGCTCGGTTCGTTCTTCGTGGTGGCGAAGGTGAGCGCCGCCGGTCTGGTCGGGTCGACCGACGGCGGCGAGTTGGTCGCCGGCTTCGCGGTGATGTTCGCCGCCGCCGCGCTCGGTGTCGCGGTCCGGTTCCGCGCCGCGACCCGGCTGCGTGAACTCGACCAGGTGAAGTTGTTGGAGCGTGAGCGGCTCGCCCGGGACCTGCACGACACGGTGGCCCATCACGTGTCGGCGATGGCGATCCGCGCGCAGGCGGGCATCGCCGCGTCGGCGAGCCAGCCGGGTGCCGCCGTCGAGGCGCTGCGCACCATCGAGGCCGAGGCGTCCCGTGCGCTTGCCGAGATGCGCGCGATGGTTCGTGTCCTGCGCCGCGACCAGCCCGCCGAACTGGGGCCGAACCCGCAGGTCGCGGACATCGAACGGCTCGCCGGCCGGTTTCGCGCCGGGCCGACGGTCGACGTGGATCTGCGCGGCGACCTCGGCGACCTGCCGCCCACGGTCGGCTCCGCGCTCTACCGCCTGGCCCAGGAGTCGGTCACCAACGCCCGTCGGCACGCCCGCCACGCCACCCGCATCGAGGTCAGCGTCGCGGCCGACGAGACGTCGGTGCGCCTGCGGGTCAGCGACGACGGCGAGGCTGGCGCCGGCCGGCAAGGTGGCCCACCCGGCTTCGGTCTGGTGGGCATGATGGAGCGCGCCGACCTGCTCGGCGGGACCTGCTCGGCCGGCCCCGATCCCGACCCCGACCGTGGGTGGACCGTCACGGCAGTGCTCCCGCGTCGGGGGGTCGGTGCGTGACGGTTCGCGTGCTCGTGGCGGACGACCAGGAGATCGTCCGGACCGGCCTCACCATCATCCTGAACACCCAGCCGGGCATCGAGGTCGTCGGCGGCGCTGGTGACGGCCGACAGGCGGTCGATCTCGCTCGGCGGCTGCGCCCCGACGTGTGCCTGTTCGACATCCGGATGCCGGTCATGGACGGCATCGAGGCCACCCGGGCGCTCGCCGGGCCGACGGTTGCCGAGCCGCTCGCGGTGGTGGTCATCACGACCTTCGACCTCGACGAGTACGTGTACGCGGCACTGCGCGCCGGCGCCCGCGGCTTCCTGCTCAAGGAGGCCGGCCCGGACCTGCTCAGCCAGGCCGTGCACGCGGCCGCCAACGGCGACGCGCTGATCGCGCCGAGCGTGACCACGCGGCTGTTGAAGGCGTTCGCCGACACGGGTCCGGCCACGCCTCGCCGGCAGCCCATCGAGGCGCTTACCGACCGGGAGGAGCAGGTCCTGGTGGCCGTCGCCCGTGGGCGCACCAACCAGGAGATCGCCGACGAGCTGTACATCACGTTGAGCACGGTCAAGTCGCACGTCACCAGCCTGATGACGAAGTTGGGGGTGCGTAACCGGGTCGAGGTGGCGATGTGGGCGTACGAGACCAACCGCAGCCACCGACGCTGGTGACCGGCGGAAGTACGACGACGGCGTCCGACCATGGGCCGACCCGATCGCGGCCCATGTGCCGATGAGCGGGGGCGGGTACGACGTCCACCATCGATGGCATGACGATGCGCGAGTGGCGGCTACCGGCCGCGTTGATCCTGCTGGGCCTGGTGCCGATGCTCGCGGGTGCGGGACGGCTCACCGAGTTGGGCACCGGAGCGGAGGTCACCCCGGCGAACGCCCGCTTCGTCGCCGACCCGCTGCCGGTGGTGCTGCACATCGTCGGCGCGGTGGTCTACACGATCCTCGGCGCGTTCCAGTTCGTGCCCCGTCTGCGCCGGCACCGCTGGCACCGCCGTGCCGGCCGGGTGCTGGTTCCCTGCGGGCTGACCGTCGCGTTCACCGGCCTGTGGATGGCTGTCGCGTACGACCTGCCGGCCCAGGACAACGATGTGCTCGCCGTGATGCGACTCGTCTTCGGCTCGGTCATGGCGGGCGCGATCCTGCTCGGTCTCGCCGCCGTGCTGCGCCGGGACGTCGCCCGGCACCGCAGGTGGATGGTGCGCGGCTACGCGATCGGCCTCGGCGCCGGCACCCAGGCGTTCACCCACGCGCCGTACCTCGTCGCGACAGGTGAGCAGCCCGACGGGAACGTCCGGGCCGGCCTGGTGGTCGCCGGCTGGGTGATCAACCTGGCGGTGGCCGAGTGGTACCTGCGGCGGCCGGCCCGGGTGGTCGCCACAGAGCGTCGTTCAACTTATTCATGACGGGCGTCAGAAATTCTTGACTTTCGATGCCGGGGTGACTGACCATGGCCACCACAGCGGCGTGCGCCCCCACGCAACGGTAGTTCACCTGGAAATCCGAGGCATCCGCCGACTTCCGACGCACCCACCACCCCGCCCAGGAAGGCCTCCTCGATGAAGAAGGTCATGGCTCTCGGGCTGATCGCCGCTACCGCGATCGCCCTCACCGGATGTACCGACTCCGACGCGTCCAAGTCGTCCGAACAGGACTCGGGTGACCTACGCAAGGTCCGGGTCGCGGCGCTGCCCATCACCGAGACCGCCGCGCTCTGGGGCGGCATCAAGGCGGGCATCTTCGCCGAGCGCGGGCTCCAGGTCGAGGTGCTGCCCGCCCAGGGCGGCGCGCAGGCCATCCCCGCGCTCATGAACGGCGACATCGACTTCGCGATCGGCCAACCCTTCGGCCCGTTCCGCGCCGACGTTCAGGACCTCGGCGTCGTCATCATCGGCAACTACGCCTCCTCGTACGCCGACGGCGACGACATCAACGCCGTGGTGGCCTCGGCGAAGTCCGGCATCAAACGGCCCGCCGACCTCGCGGGCAAGCGGGTCGCGGTCAACAGCCTGGGCGCCGCCGGCGACGTCACGATCATGGCAGCGGTCGAGAAGGACGGCGGTGACCCCTCGAAAATCAAGTTCGTCGAGGTCGCCTTCCCGGACGCCCCGGCCCAACTCGAATCCGGGAACATCGACGCCGCCTGGGTGCCGGAGCCCTTCGTCACCCAGCTCAAGGCCCGCGGCGACACCTTCGTCGTCTCGCCCTACCAGGCGGTGGTGCCCGGCCTGGCCACGCTCACCACCATCACCACCAAAGAGCGCACGGAGAAGGACGCCGCACTCGTCGAGGACTTCACTGCCGCGATGAAGAAGACGTTGCAGTGGGCCAACGACCCCGCGAACGTGGCACCACTGCGGCAGGCCATCAAGGACAACCTGCAGCTACCCCCGCCGGTCGCCGACTCGGTACGGCTTCCGGCCTTCGCGTGGGAGGTCGACAGGTCGAGCCTGCAGAAGCTCGCCGACCTCGCGCAGAAGTACAAGGTGCTCGACAAGCAACCCGACCTCGACCGTCTCATCCAGCAGAAGTAGCCGGCGCGTGTTCTCCACCCGACGCCTGCGCGCGATACGCAGGGCGGTGCTGGGCGGCGTCGGCCTGACCGGGTTCCTCGTCGTCTGGCAGCTCATCCCGACGCTGGGCCTGGTCAACCCGCTGTACCTGCCGTACGTGACGGACGTGCTGGCGCGGCTGTTCGAGCAGCTCGTCGACCTCGCGTTCTGGCGGCGGTTGGGGAGCACCATGACGTCCTGGGCGATCGGCCTGACGGTCGCGACGGTCGCCGCCGTCGTCCTCGGCACGGTCGTGGGGTTGGTGCCGTTCCTGCGACGGGCGACCCACACGGTCGTCGAGTTCCTGCGACCGATCCCGTCGGTCGCCCTCATCCCGCTCGCCGTGCTGATGTTCGGCATCCAACGCCAGGCCGCCCTCGTCATCATCATCTACGCGTCGTTCTGGCAGGTGTTCGTGCAGGTGATCTACGGTGTCGCCGACGTCGACACGGTGGCTCGCGACACCGCCCGCAGTTTCGGTCTGACCCGGCGGGAGAGGCTGTCGCACCTCGTCCTGCCGACCACCCTGCCATACCTCATGACGGGTCTGCGGCTCGCGGCGGCGGTCGCGCTCATCCTCGCCATCACCGCGGAGATGGTGATCGGCAACCCCGGTCTCGGGCGCATGATCGAGCTGTCCCGGTCCGCCGGAGACGCCCCCGGCCTGTACGCGCTTGTCGTCGTCACCGGCGTGCTCGGGCTCCTGGTGAACATCGTCTTCCGGTTCGTCGAACGTCGGGTGCTCTCCTGGCACCAGTCCGTACGAGGAGAGGAGCCGCTGTGACCGCGCACACCGGGCGGATCGTCACCACGGCCCGCCGCCGCCCGGTCGGATCCCGGATCGCGGCGAACATCCTCCACCCGCTGGCGCTGCCGACGCTGCTGCTGGTGCTCTGGGGTCTGGTGGCGACCAGGGGCACGAGCCGGTTCTTCCCCGACCCGTTGACGATCGCCGAAGCCTTCCGGGAGACCTGGGTCGGCCCGGCGTTCGTCGAGGACGTGCTGCCGAGCCTCGCCCGCCTGGGCCTCGGCGTCGCCGCGTCGGTGGTGCTCGGCATCGCCGCCGGCACCCTCATCGGTCTGATCCCCTGGTTGCGGGAACTCCTCGAACCGTTGCTGGAGTTCCTGCGGGCCATCCCGCCGCCGGTGCTGATCCCGGTGGTGATGCTCCTGCTCGGGATCACCGACACCATGAAGGTGGTCGTGATCGTCTCCGGCGCGGTCTGGCCGATCCTGTTGAACACCATCGAGGGTGTCCGGGGCACCGACAGCGTCATGCGGGAGACCGCCGAGTCGTTCCAGGTCTCCCGGTGGGAGCGGCTCCGGTTCCTCGTGCTCCCGGCCGCCAGCCCACGGATCATGGCCGGGGTCCGTCAGGCCCTCTCGGTCGCGCTGATCCTGATGGTCATCTCGGAGATGTTCGCCTCCTCCTCCGGCCTCGGCTACCGGATCGCCTACTTCCAGCGCAACTATCTGATCGCCGAGATGTGGAGCGGCATCCTCCTCCTCGGCCTCGTCGGCGTTCTCCTCGCCGTAGCTTTCGGTCTCGTCGAGCGGCGCGTCCTGCGCTGGTACCACGGCATCAGGGAGGTCAACCGTGCCTGACCGGAGCACTCTGCTGCGGGTGGAGCACCTGCGGAAGGTCTACGAGTCCGCCACGGGCACCGTCGAGGCGATCGGGGACATCAGCTTCACCATGGACGCCGGCGAGCTCGTCTGCATCGTCGGCCCGTCCGGCTGCGGCAAGACCACCCTCCTGAAGTGCCTCGCCGGCCTGCTGCGGCCCACCAGCGGAGTGGTCGAGATGGACGGCGCGCCGGTGACCGGGCCCAGCCCGGCCATGGCCGTCGTGTTCCAGGAGTACGGTCGCAGCCTCTACCCCTGGCTCACCGTGCGCGGGAACGTCGAGCTTCCGCTGCGGCACAAGAGGCTCTCCCGCACGGCCCGCGACAAGCTTGTCGTCGACGCACTCGAAGCGGTCGGCCTCGCGGACGCCGAGCGGAGTCACCCGTGGCAGCTCTCCGGAGGGATGCAACAGCGGGTGGCGATCGCGCGGGCGCTCGCCTACCAGCCCGAAGTCCTGATCATGGACGAACCGTTCGCGGCAGTCGACGCCCAGACCCGGGCCGACCTGGAGGACCTGGTCCGCGAGCTGCACGCCAGCCGCAGCATCTCGGTTGTCTTCGTCACCCACGACATCGACGAGTCGGTGTACCTCGGTCAGCGGGTACTAGTATTGTCCACGTCGCCGACCTGGGTTCAGGAGGACCTCGCGGTCGACCTGCCGCCGGAGCGCGATCAGATCACGACCCGCGCTCTGCCCCGTTTCACGGAACTGCGGACACACGTCTACGACCAGATCCAGCGGGCAAAGCGTGGGCATACGATGGCCCCGCGATCCGCACGGTGACCGGTGGCCAGGCCAACGAGTTCACCGAAGGGGATGGCTGTGGGTAGTCGTCAGCCGAAGCAGTTGTTGCTCGCCTTCTTCGGCGAGCACGTGGTCGACGGTGCCACCGGCCCGATCCGGGCGAGCGCCCTGATCAGCGTGCTGGAGGGTGCGGACGTCGCCGCGCCGGCCACCCGCGCGACCCTCGACCGCCTCGTGCACAGCGGCATCCTCGCCCGCAGCAGAAGTGGCCGGGAGACCCTCTTCTCACTGACCGAGCACGGGGCCGCGGTGTTGCGCGAGGCGACCTACCGCGTTCGCGGGCCGCGGCCGTTCGACCCGCAGGGCAGCGGGTGGACGCTCGTCACCTTCTCGATCCCGGAGGGCCAGCGGACGCTGCGGCACCGGCTGCGCTCGATCCTCACCTGGGAGGGCTTCGCGCCGATCCGGGACGGGCTGTGGCTCGCACCCGGCGAGGTCGACCTCGCCGGTTCGTTGGAGCCGCTGCGGCAGGACCTCGCGCCCAACACCGTGGTCGCCTTCCACGCCCGCGAACTCGCCGGATTTCCGATCGGCGAGAGCGTACGCGCGGCGTGGGACATCGAGGCGATCCGACGCGCGCACCTCGCCTTCATCGACGCGTGGGACGACCCGTCCGCGACGGCGCTGACGCCGAGCGCCCTCACCGTACGGACGATGCTCGTGGCGGACTGGCTCGCGTTGCTGCGCGCCGACCCGAGGCTGCCGGCCGAGTTCATGGACGCCCAGTGGCCCGCCACGAGGTCGGTGCGAACCTACCGCCGGATGCACGGGAAACTTGCCGAGGCGTCCGCGGCGGAGTTCGCCGAACTCGTCGCCGCCCGGCCCACGGCTAGCCGCCGAAACGGGTCCGCAGATCGGCCTTCCGCACCTTCCCCGACGCCGTCCGGGGCAGCTCGTCCACGATGACGACGTTCTTGGGGAGCTTGTAGCGCGCGATCCTGCCGTCGAGAAACGCCCGGACGGTGTCGGTGTCCACCGACACCCCCTGCCGTACGGTCACGATCGCCCACGGCACCTCCCCCCATCGCTCGTCCGGTACGCCGATGACCGCCGCCGAGGTCACCCCGTCGATCTCGGTGAGCAGTTGCTCGATTTCGAGCGGGTAGATGTTCTCGCCCCCCGAAATGATCATGTCCTTGAGTCGGCCGGAGATGTAGAGGTAGCCGTCGGCGTCCAGGTGACCGAGGTCGCCGGAGCGGAACCACCCGTCGGCGGTGAACGCCTCGGCGGTCGCCTGGGCAAGCCCGTGGTAGCCGGGAAAGACGTTGGGCCCGTTCACCTCGATCTGACCGACGGCGCCGGTGGGCAGCACGGCCCCGGTCGGGTCGGTGATCCGCACGTCGGTGAAGAAGTGCGGCAGACCGACACTGCCCTGTTTGACGCGGGTCATCGCCGGCGGTAGCGCGGTGGCCCCCGGCGCGGCCTCGGTCATGCCGTACCCCTGCGAGAACGACAGCCCCCGCGCCTCGTACGCGTTGAGGATGCGGGCGGGCACCGCCGAACCGCCGCAGGTGAGCTTCGTCAGCGTGGACAGGTCGGTCGCTGCCCAGGCCGGGTGGTCGGCCATCAGTTGGTAGGTGGTGGGTACGCCGCTGAGCATGGTGACGCCGTGCCGCTCGATCTGCGCGAGCGCGCGGCCCGGCTCGAAGCCCTTCTCGATGACCATCGTGGCGCCCTTGAGGATGACGGGAAGGGCGCCCATCCCGAGCGACGCGACGTGGAACAGCGGCGAGATCATGAGCGCGACGTCGGTGGAGACGACGTCGTAGTCGACCACGCAGTTGAGCGCCACCCAGGTGAGGTTGCCGTGGGTCAGCACGGCGCCCTTGGCCCGGCCGGTCGTGCCCGAGGTGTAGATGATCGCCGCCGGATCAGCGTGGGTGGTGTCGGCGTGGTCGGTGAACGGGGTGACGGCGGCCCGGGTCAGGTGGGCCAGCCCGGGTCGGTCGGTGGTGCCCTCGCCGATGACGATGACGCACGGGGTCCGGGCGGTCGGCGCGGCGGAGGCCACCAACGCCGCGAGGTCCGGGTCGTGGATCAGCACCCCAGCGTCGCAGTCGGCGAGGACGTGGGCGATCTCGGGTGCGGCGAGGCGGGTGTTGATCGGCACGAAGACGGCCCCGAGCTGCGCCGCCCCGAACATCACCAGGAGCAGTTCGGGGCTGTTGTCACCCAGGTAGGCGACGCTGTCACCCTTGCCGACGCCCCGCTCCCGCAGCACCGTCGCGACCCGGTCGGCGGCGTCGGCGAACTGTCCGTACGTCAGGGGTGGCCGGTCGCCGTGGATGATCGCGACCTGGTTCGGGGACTTGAGCCGGCGCTTGGTCACCCAGGCGCCAATTCCGTGCTGCTGCATCAGCATTCTCCTGGCTGGAGGTGGTGTGCCCGCCCGGTTCGAGTGGTGCTCCGAGGGTTCAGGCGTAGAAGCGGTACAGCCCTCGTGCGACGACCGCCGGCTTGCTGCCGCCCTCGACCTCGATCGTCTGGTCGACCGCGATCTGGTAGCCGCCACGCACCTCGACCACCTCGACCACGGTGGCCCGCATGCGCACCCGCGCCCCGACCACGACCGGCGCGGGGAAGCGCACCTTGTCGAGGCCGTAGTTCACCTTCGTGGTCACGCCCTTGACCTCGAGCAGCTCCGTCCAGAAGGGAACCGCCAGGGAGAGGGTGAGGAAACCGTGCGCGATCGGCGCCCCGAACGGGCCGCTCTTCGCCCGTTCGGGGTCGACGTGGATCCACTGGTGGTCGTCCGTGGCGTCCGCGAACAGGTCCACCTGATCCTGGGTGACCGTGCGGTAGCCGGTGTGACCGAGATCGGTGCCGGCGAGGTCGCCGAGCCGGTCGTAGGTGATTGTCGTCGTCATGGCGTTTCCTCTCGTCGTCACCGGGCCAGGCCCAGCAGTCGGGCCGCGTTGTCCTTCAGGATGCCCGGCAGCACGTCCGGCCTGAGGTCGGTCGCCTGCACGTCGCGCAACCACCGGTCCGGGGTGAGCATCGGGTAGTCGGTGCCGAAGAGCACCCGTCGCTTCAGCACCGAGTTGGCGTAGCGCACCAACTCGGCCGGGAAGTACTTCGGGCTCCAGCCGGACAGGTCGATCCAGGTGTTGTGCTTGTGGGTGGCCACCGACAACGCCTCGTCCTGCCAGGGCACCGACGGGTGGGCCATGATGATCTGCAGATCGGGGAAGTCGGCCGCGATCGGGTCGAGCAGGATCGGGTTCGACAGGCCGAGCCGCAGGCCGTAGCCACCGGGTGTGCCCGCGCCGATGCCGGTCTGCCCGGTGTGGAAGAGCGCCGGAACGCCCGCCCGCTCCAGCAGGCCCCAGAGCGGCGCGTACTCGTCGTGGCTGGGGTCGAAGCCCTGCACCGTGGGGTGGAACTTGAAGCCGCGTACGCCCTCCTCCCGGATCAGCCGGTCGGCGAGGTCGAGGGCCGCTGCCCCGGTGCGCGGGTCGACCGACCCGAACGGGATGAGCACGTCGGCGTGCTCGGCGGCGGCGCGGGCGATGTCGGTGCTCGACAGCGGCGGGTGCAGCAGGTTCGTCCCCGCGTCCACGGTGAAGACGACGGCCGCCATGTTCCGCTCGCGGTAGTACCGTGCCACCGCGTCGACGGCGGGCCGCGGGCCGTCCGTCCTGAAGTACGCCGACGCCGCCGCCACGAGCGGCTCGGGCAGGGACGCGTGGCCGTGCTCGTCGACCTCGATGTGCACGTGCATGTCGATCGCCGTGACGTCGTCGAGGTCGATCGCGGGCTGGTACATGGGGCCAACCTTCGTCGGGCGGTCGGTGCCGGCGGTCTGCTCGGGCTGGTCAGGACGGCGCGGGCGTGAACTCCTCGGGGAGTTTCGGGAAGCGCTCGCCGACGCTCTGCGCGGCGTCGGCGAACGTCGTCGGCCAGGCGTCCACGAGCGCGTCGTACGTCCAGCCGCCCTCGCAGTGGGCGGTCAGGGCCGCCTCCGGGTGGGTCCAGATCTGCAGGCGGTCGCCGCCGACGCCGATCACCTGCCCGGTCACCGAGGCCGCTGCGTCGGAGGCGAGGAACGCGACGAGCCCGGCCACGTCGTCCGCCGTACCGAACCCCAGCTCGTGTCGGAAGAACGCCGGCATCGGCTCACCGTTCGCCTCGGCCCGCACCGCCGCGGCGAAGTAGGGAACGGTGGCGGTCATCGCGGTCGCGGCGACCGGGACGACGGTGTTGGCGGTGATGCCGGCCCGTTCGAGTTCGAGCGCCCAGGTGCGGACCATGCCGACGATGCCCGCCTTGGCGGCGGCGTAATTGGTCTGGCCGAAGGTGCCCCGCTGCCCGGTGGGCGACCCGACGCAGATGATCCGGCCGCCCTCGCCGGCCTGCCGCATGTGCCGCACCGCCTCGCGGACGGTGGTGAACGTGCCGCGCAGGTGCACGTTGACGACGGTGTCGAAGTCGTCGTCGGTCATCTTCCACAGCACCGTGTCGCGCAGGACGCCGGCGTTGGTCACCACGATGTCCAGTCGCCCGAAGTGGTCGACCGCGGTGCTGACGAGCGCCTTCGCGGTCTCGGTCGGGCCGACCGGTGCGACCACCGCGACGGCCCGGCCGCCGGACGCCTGGATCGCCGCCACGGCGTCGGCGGTGGCCTCGGCGTCGACGTCGTTGACCACGACCGACGCGCCCCGGCGTGCCAGCTCCTGGGCGTAGGCGAGGCCGAGGCCCCGCCCGGCTCCGGTGACGATGGCGACTCTGCCGTCCAGTGACATGAAGCGCGCCCTTTCGTCGATGCCGTTCCGCGCACGAAGGTGGGGAGTAACCCGCGCACCGGCAACGTAATGCAGAATTTGATCGGGCGTCAACGATTTGCAGTCTGTCTACAGGAGACTTCAGACCGGAGGTGGGCTGTTCAGCGCCCGGGAGACCACCCGGCCGGCGGCCTGGACCAGCGGGGCCAGCGCCACCGGGTCCGCCCGGTCGTGGGCGACCACCAGCGAGATCGCCGCGACCACACCCTCCGGTACGCGGATCGGCGCGGCCACCGAGAGAGCGTCCATCGTGACCTGACGGTCGCTGACCGCGTACCCGGCCCGGCGCACCTCGGCGAGGCTGCGGCGCAGCCGCTTCGGGTCGGTGATGGTCAGTTCGGTGTACCGCTCCAACGGCGCGGCCAGTACCTGCTCCTGGACCTCGGCGGGCGCGTGGGCGAGCAGGACCAGGCCGACGCCTGTGGCGTGCAGCGCGAAGCGGCCCCCCACCCGGGTGAGCACCGGCACCGCGTGCCGCCCGGCGATCCGTTCGATGAAGACGAGTTCGAGGTCCTGCCGGACGGCGAGTTGGACGTTCTCGTGGGTCACCTCGTACAGGTCCTCCATGACCGGCAGGGCCAGCTCCCGCAGCCCCAGGCCCCTCGGCGCGAGCGAGCCCACCTCCCACAGACGCAGACCGATCCGGTACCGCCCGTCGTCACCGCGCTCCAGCGCTCCCCAGGCGACCAGCTCAGCCGCCCGCCGGTGCACGGTCGGCAGGGGCAGCCCGGTGCGACGCGCCAGCTCGCTCAGGGTCAACGCCGGGGTGGCCGGACTGAACGCGTCGAGCAGCGCCAGCACCTTGCTCGTCACCGACCGTCCCGGTTCTGCGCGCACCCCGTCATCATCCCCGTCCGCGCCGGACGCTCACAGCTCCAGCACGAGCCGGGGCGTACGGGCCCGGGACACACAGATCATCATCGTGTCTCCGGCGGCCCGCTCCTGCGCGGAGAGCAGGCTGTCGTGATGCTCCGGCACACCGGCGAGCACCGGCGTCTCGCAGGTGCCGCAGGTGCCCTCCCGGCAGGACGAGAGGACCTGCACACCGGCCTCCTCCACCGCCTGCAGGATCGACGTGCCCGGCGGCACGGTCACCGTCCGCCCGGAGAGCGTGAGCGCGACCTCGATCGTCGTCTCCGGCGCGCCGGTGCCGCCCGGGGCGGTGAACCGTTCGACGTGCAGGCAGCCGGGTGGCCAGTCGCGGCAGTGCTCCTGCACGGCGGCGATCAGGGGTTCCGGGCCACAGCAGTAGACGAGCCCCGCGCCCGGCCGGTCGAACAGCCCGGCCAGGTCGAGCAGACCTGTCTCGTCCTGCGGGTGCAGGCTCACCCGGTCGCCGTACTTCTCCCGCAGGGTGGTGGCGAAGGCCATGGTGGCGCGGCTGCGTCCCCCGTACACCAGCCGCCAGTCGGCGCCCGCGGCGTCGGCGGCGGCGACCATCGGTGCGATGGGGGTGATCCCGATGCCACCGGCGACGAAGAGGTAGCGCCGTGCGGCGACGAGCGGAAAGGTGTTACGCGGTCCGCTCACCCGGACGGTCGCCCCGACGGTGAGCCGCTCGTGCACCAACCGGGAGCCGCCGCGCCCGTTCGGTTCGCGCTGCACCGCGATCCGCAGGTCGGACCGGTCCGCCGGGTCGCCGCAGAGGGAGTACTGACGGGCCAGTCCCCCGCCCAGGTCGAGGTCGATGTGCGCGCCCGGCGTCCACTCGGGCAGGTCGGCGCCGTCGACGCGACACAGGCGGATCGCCACGACCTCGGCCGCCACCTGTTCCCGCGCGGCGACCACCAGCTCGACACCGGCCAGGTCGCCCACCGTCACCCGCGCACGGCCATCCGCACCGGCGGGGCGGGCACCGGCGCTGGGGTGCCCTGGTGGCCCTGCGGGTGCGCGAGCAACCACTCCCACAGCTCGACCGGGTCCTCGGCGAGGCGCTCGGCCGCGCAGTGGCAGATCCCGCGCAGGGTGTCGGTGCCGGGCAACCAGTGGATCCGGTAGACCCGCTCCCCGACCTCGGAACTCATTGCGGCGCTCCCACCGTCCCCGACCCGACCATCCGGGCCAGCAGCCGCCGGGCGGCGAGACCGCCGGTGTCGATGTTGATGCTCAACTCCTGGTAGCGGTCCGGCTCGGCGGCGATCACCTGCTCCAGGATGTTGAGCGCGGTCACGTCCTGCATGACCACCGTGTGGTTGCTGTCGTGGAGGTACTCGCTCACCGCCTCGTCGTCGATCGCGAAGTCGCGTGCCACGGCCCAGAAGTCGTAGGTGCTGTGCTCGGTCGACGGGGTGATCGCGTACACGATCTCGGCGTGGAACGCCTCGTGGTCGTCGCCCTCGGCGGGCGGATAGACACCCTGCGGCGCGATCCGGCTGTGCAGGAGGTAGAGGCAGGGCGGGTGGTACTCGATGTCCTGCCATCTGGTGATCCGGCCCTGGATCCCGGTCGAGCGTGCGTAGAACGGTGGGCACTCGGCGTCGTCCATGTGCCGACTGACGTGGACGATCCCCCGGTCCTCGTCCACCTCGGTGGTGATCGGGGTGTTCGCCACCTCCGGTGTGCCGATGTAGCCGCCGTGCAGGTAGGTCTCGTGCGACAGGTCCAGGAGGTTGTCCACCAGCAGGCCGTACCGCGCGTTCAACGGCGCCATCCCCCGCACCACCGCGTAGCGGGGGTCGGCGAGCCACGGTGCGCGGGGAATCGTGGTCGGGTCGGCGCGGTCCCGGTCGCCGATCCAGACCCAGACGAAGGAGTCCTGTTCCACGACGGGGAACGAGGCCACCCGCGCGGTGCGCGGGATGCGTTGCTGACCGGGTACGAAGACGCACGCGCCGGTCGGATCGTAGGTGAAGCCGTGGTAGCCGCAGACGATCGTGTCGCCGTCGAGCCGACTCTCGGACAGCGGGAAGCGCCGGTGCACGCACCGGTCGGCGAGCGCCACCGCGTCCCCGGCACCGGTGCGGTACAGCACCAACGGTTCACCGAGCACGGTCCGGGCGAGCAGGCTCCGCCCCACCTCACTGCCGTACGCCGCCACATACCACTGGTTACGCGCGAATGCCATGCGACCGGACCCCCATGCCGACGGACGTCGATGGGTTCGGATCGTCCCGTGCGGCGTCCCGCTCCGAAACCGGAACTTTCACTCAGTGAAAGGCTGGCCTTGCGCACCTGACGGGTGGCTGCCGCGCCGACGGCGCGGCAGCCACCCCTGGCGTCACCTGTTCTGCTTCTCCTGGCAGGGCACGCAGAAGCGGGCGTGCGGAAGGATCTCGAGCCGCTCGGCCGGGATGCCCTGCTGGCACCGCTGGCAGGCACCGTAGGTGCCGTCGCTGATCCGGTTGAGCGCAGCGGTGATCTGCTCGATGTTCTGGCGGGTGGCGGTCAGCAGCGCGGCCTGGTTGTGGGCCTCGCCCGGGTCGCCGGTGTCCGCGTTGAGCTCGGTCAGTTCCCGCAGCCGAGCCGTCTGGGCGGCGAAGTCGTCCGCCAGGGACGCTCGCAGGTCAGCCAACCAACTCTGGTCGAGAGTACGACGATGATCGACGGTCATGGTCTGCCTTTCAAGGGGTCGAGCCGGAAAAACAAAAAGGGCCGAAGCTTGACAGCTTCGCCCTGGCGGTCGTTCTGGGTATGCAACGACTCCGCGGGTGGGCCTCGGCCGGTTCGCATCGGGCTCGACGATGTGTGCGTGGGCACGGTGTGCGAAGCGCGGACCACCGGCACCCGCATGTCGGCCTCGAGGCGACCCGCGGTCGGCACCCGAGCAGCACCGCGCACCGCCACCTCGGTGGCGGTGCGCGAGCGGAAGGTCGCCGACGACATGCCCCCACCATAGAGGGGTATCGCCGGGACGCCAACGTCCGCGATGGGCCGCGATACCGCCGGGAACTGCCGCTTTTCGCCGAAACAGGCCCGATACCCGGACCCGGTGGGTGACCTTCGATATCGCGACGGGGTCATCTTTTCCAGCCCTAGACTGCGGGGCATGGCGGAGTCCGACAAACGTCACGGTGGCGCCAACCGCGACATGCCACCGGAACTGGGTTCGAACGCTGTCGGCATATTCGAAGGCCGGACGTTCATGTTGTCCAATCCCGCCGGGGACGTTCCGGCGGACTCCATCGCAGGTCTGGTGCACGACGACACCCGCTACGTCAGCCGCTGGGAGATGACGCTCGACGGCCTAGCTCCGCTCGTTCTGAGCGGGAACCCTGTCGACCCGTACTCGGCGGCCTTCTTTCTCGCGAATCCTGAGCTCGACGGCCTGGCGGCCAACCGGATCGGCGTGCGGCGGGAACGCTTCGTCGGCGACGGCATGTACGAGCGGGTCCAGCTTCAGTACTTCGGCGCCGAGCCGGTCTCCGTACGCCTGCGGTTGGCTGTGGGTGCGGACTTCGCCGACCTCTTCGAGATCAAGGGGACGGGAAGGAACAGACTGGCCGACATCCGGCGGGCCCACCGGCCGGACGGTTCTGCGCTGCGTTTCTCCTACCAGAATTCGCACTGGTCGGCGGTCACGACCGTCGAGGCCGAGCCGTCTGCCGACCGGGTCGAGGGCGACGCCCTGGTCTGGGACGTGCACCTGGGCCGAGGCCAGACCTGGGGTTGTGAGCTGCGGGTGCTGCTGAACTGTCGTGGGCGGGACTACCAGCCGGCCAGCCGCACCTTCGGTGAGGAGCACGACCCCGGTGCCGACGACGCAGCCTGGCGGTGGAGGGCCAACAAGCCGCACCTGACCGCCGAATCAGACCTGTTGAGCAGCGTCTACCACAAGTCGGCGGGCGATCTGGTGTCGATGCGGATCACCAAGGAGATCCGGGGTGAGCAGGTCGTCCTGCTGGCCGCCGGCATGCCCTGGTTCCTCGCGGTGTTCGGGCGGGACACCCTGATCACCGCTTACCAGAGCGTCAGCTGCGGGCCCGACGTCGCCCGGGGCGCGCTGGTCACCCTTGCCGCACACCAGGGCAGCGTCGTCGACGACTTCAGCGACGAGGAACCGGGCAAGATCCTTCACGAGTTCCGGTCCGGCGAGCTGACGCAACTCGGCATCGCGCCGTACGGGCCGTGCTTCGGCGCGGCCGACACGACACAGTTGTGGCTCATCCTGCTCTCCGAGTACTGGCGGTGGACGGGCGACGACGCGTTGGTCCAGCGGTTGCGTCCGAACGCCGACGCGGCGCTGCGCTGGATCGACGCCTTCGGCGACCGGGACGGCGACGGTTACGTCGAGTACGCCACGCGCTCCCCCGAAGGCATGCGCAACCACTGCTGGCGCGACTCACCGGACGGGGTCCAGTTCGCCGACAGCGCGCTGCCCTCGCTGCCGGTGGCCACCTGTGAGATCCAGGGCTACACCTACGACGCGAAGCTCCGCGCCGCGCAGCTCGCCGACGGGCCCTGGGCTGACGCCGCACTGGCACGACGCCTGCGTACCGAAGCCGCCGAGCTGCACGAACGGTTCAACCGCGACTTCTGGCTGCCCGCACGCGGTGGCTACTACGCGGTCGGCCTGGACGCGGACAAGCGCCCCATCGACTCGATGACCTCAAACATGGGTCACCTGCTGTGGAGCGGCATCGTCCCACCGGAGCGTGCCGCGACGGTGGCCCGGCAGTTGATGTCCGACCCGATGTTCTCCGGCTGGGGTGTCCGGACGCTGTCCACAGAGGATGTCGGGTACAACCCCATCGGCTACCACCTCGGCACCGTGTGGCCGCACGACAACTCGATCATCGCCGCCGGGCTCGCCCGATACGGTCACCGCGACGCGGCGAACCGCATCGCCATGGCGATGCTCGAAGCCGCAGCCCACTTCGAGTACCGCCTGCCCGAGGCCATCTCCGGTTACGACCGCTCGCTCGGCCGACGCCCCGTGCCCTACCCCACCGCCTGCAACCCGCAGGCCTGGGCCAGCGGCGCGCCCCTGCTGTTCCTGCGGACGATGCTCGGGCTCGACGTCGACGACGACGGGGTCCTCACCGCCGACCCGCATGTCCCGGAGGCGTTGGGGAGCATCCGGCTGGCCGGGGTCGCTGTCCACGGCGGACGTCAGACCGTCGAAGCCCCCGCGTGACGGTCACGCTCCTCCGGACAGGTCGGGCTCAGCCGGGGGTGAGGAGGCAGAACTCGTTGCCCTCCGGGTCGGCGAGCACCCGCCACGGGACCTCCTGGCCCAGGTCGAGGGGGGTCGCGCCGAGACCGCGCAACCGGGCCGCCTCGGCCTCCGGGTCGTCGCCGGGGTACGGGCGGACGTCGAGATGGACGCGGTTCCACCCGCTCTTCACGTCGGGCGTGGGGACGAACTCCAGATAGGGGCCGACGCCCCTGGCGGAGCGCAGTCTCGCCCCCTGGTCGGTCACCTCGTGCAGCGTCCAGTCCGTGGCCTCGCCCCAGAACCGGGCCATGGCTCGTGGGTCCGCGCAGTCGACCACCACGGCGGCGATCGGCCCGGTGTCCCGGTAGAGCGGTCGGGGGTCCAGCACGCAGAACTCGTTGCCCTCGGGGTCGGTCAGGACCGTCCACGGCACGTCGCCCTGGCCCACGTCGGCGGCGCTCGCGCCGAGGTCCTTCAGTCGCGCGACCAGCTCCGCCTGGTGTGCCACCGAGGTGGTGGCGAGGTCCACGTGCACCCGGTTCTTCACCGTCTTGGGCTCCGGCGAGACGACGAGGTCGATACAGACGGCGACGGGGTCGGGGTAGACGAAGCCCTTGGGTTCGAGGTTCGTCACCCCGGGGCCCTCACTGGAGACTCCCCAACCGAGCGCCTGCGCCCAGAAGCCGCCGAGTGCGGCGTCGTCCCGAGCCTTCATGTTGATCTGAACCAGCCGTGTCGCCATGCCGCGATGCTAAGGCCCGCCGAGTCGACTGTGGCACCCGACCTGGAGTGACGGCACTACGGCAGGTCCAGCAGATCTTCGATCCGTGCGGCAAGCACCGGGCCAGGACGGGGAGCGCATCGACGTCCTCCCACCGGTGGGGCAGGGTCAAGCCGACGAATCTGTCGGCGAGACCGGTGTGGCCCCAGGGCTGCCGCCACCCCAGGTCGTCGTGCCACGGAGCGATCATGTCGGCAAGACCTGGCCAGCGACGGAGCAGCTCGGCACGGAATGCCAGGACGCGCCCATCCGGCCCGAGACCGTCCGCCGGCTCGTCCGCGAGCCGATCAGCCAACCGACCAGGGTCCGCCGCCGCCCCGGCCGGCCAGAAGTACAGGTCGTAGCTCACACGAGCAGCGTAGGGAAAATCCTGGCCTACCCCTTCCACTGCCCGACCGGCGTGAGCGGAACCGCCACGGGCCGCTCCACAGTCGTCGACAGCTCGATCCGCCGGCCCTCCGTCGCCGACCGGAGCAGGCTGGTCATCGTTTCGAGGACGTGCAGCGCGACGTCGCCGCCGGCGCGCGCCGGACGCTCGTCGTCGGCCCGGACCAGATCGACGAGACCGACGCCCCGGGAACCCTCGGCGTAACCCGCCCGCGGTTCGAGAGCACGCCATTCGGTGCCGCCAAGCGTGAAGAGGCGCACCACCCCGTCGAAGTAGTTGGGATCGGGGACGGCGAGGGTGCCGGCCTCCCCGTGCACCTCGATCGGGGAGGCGGTCGTCTTGACGCCGTCGAAGCTCGTGGTGATGGTGGAGAGAGCACCGTTTGTGTGCTCGAGCACCCCGGTCAGGTGGGTGTCCACCGTCACCGGGATCGCCTCGCCGGTGCGCGGGCCCGAACCGATGACGCGCTCGGCCCGCAGCCGGCTGCCCGCTCCGGTCACGGCGCGAACCGGCCCGAGCAGGTGGACGAGCGCCGAGATGTAGTACGGCCCCATGTCCAGCAGCGGGCCGCCGCCCGGTGCGTAGTAGAAGTCGGGGTGGGGATGCCACCGCTCGTGCCCCGGGGTGACCATGACGGCCGACGCGGACATCGGGCGTCCGATGAGCCCGCCGTCGATCGCCGCCCGCGCCGTCTGCGTACCCGTGCCCAGCACGGTGTCCGGTGCACACCCGACGCGGACACCTGCCGACGCGGCCCGCTCGACGACCGAACGGCCGTCCGCGAACGTCACGGCGAGCGGCTTCTCGACGTACACGTTCTTGCCCGCGTCGATCGCAGCGAGCGAGATGTCCGCGTGCGCCGCGGGGATCGTGAGGTTGAGGACCGTCTGCACGTCGGGGCGGGCGAGCAGGTGCTCGACGCTCAGCGCCTCGGCTCCGGGGATCGTGGCGGCGACCGCGGCCGACCGGGAGGCGTCCAGGTCGGCCACCGCGGCGATGCTCACCTCGGGGTGGTCCGCGAGTGTGTCCAGGTACGCGCGGGAGATGACCCCGAGACCTACGACGCCGACGCGGTGCGGGTCGCCCACACCATCCCCCTCTCGATGACGGTACGAACGCTCTCGTGCTCCAGCACGTCGAGGCTGTGCCCCGGGGTCGTCACGACGATGCGGCCGGCACCCCAGAGTCGGGTCCAGATCGCCGGCGAGGTGACCGGCCGGTGCCACGGGTGCCACGCCTGGGTGGGGTGAGTGGTCACGGCCAGCACGTCGACGAGGTCGTCGTGCAGCACCCAGTACTGTTCGGTGACCAGGTCGAAGTCCTCGATCCCCGCGGTGATCGGGTGCTCCCGGCCGAGGTCGGTGACGCGCACCGTGTGGGGCAGGAAGTTGTCTTCCGGGCCACCGTGCCGCTCACACGGCTCCAGGCCCGGGTGGGTCGCGAACTGGCCGCCCACCAGGTGCAGGTATTCCGACGACGCGCGGAACGAGTCCACGATGCCACCGTGCCAGCCGGTGAAGCCGGTACCGGCGATGACCGCCGCGCTGAGGCCCGCCACCTGGTCCGCGGTGATCTGCGCCATCGTCATGCACTGCACGACAAGGTCGGTCTCGGCCATCTCGGCCGCATCGGCGTAGATCTCCGTCGACTCCTCGACCCGTACGGCGTAGCCGCTCCGCTCGAGGAAGGGGAGGAACAACTCTGTCGCCTTGACCGGCTGGTGACCCTCCCACCCGCCCCGGACCACAAGTGCTCTGCGCTGCGCCACCCTCGCTCCCTCCACAGGCCGTCGCCGGCGAGCAGGGGTTGCCCCGCCCCGACGAGTGCCGTCGTTACCCGTACGGAACGGTACCCGTGGATGACGCCCGAGCGGGCGTGGGCCGGCATCCGGATTCCACTGTGCGCGGTCGACGAGCCCCCACGCCCCGATCCATCGCCGCAACTGGATACTTCTCTGGCCCGATCCCGATGGGCGCCCGTGCCGAAGCTCGCCATGGTCACGCGGCCAGAGTTACGGCCCAGCATGCGGAGGTGGGTAGTGGGCCGTCCGGAGAAGCCCGTGGACCCGACGGCGGGTCCGGCGCAACGGTTGGCGTGGCAGCTACGACAGGTGCGCGAGCACGCGGGCAACCCGAGCTATCGGCTGTTGGCTCGGCGCGCGCACTACTCGGCGAGCACGTTGGCGGACGCGGCGAAGGGTGACCGGCTGCCGTCGCTCGAGGTGACGCTCGCGTACGCCCAGGCCTGCGGCGGCGACCTGGCCGAGTGGCGGGCACGGTGGTCGGCTGCCGCCGAGGCGACGAAAGCCCCCGGCACCGCCGAGAGCACCGCCCAGCGCAGTCCGTACCAGGGGCTGACGGCATTCCAGCCCGAGCAGGCGGAGCTGTTCTTCGGCCGTACGGAGTTGGTCGAGCGGCTGCTGGCCCGGGCCGATCAGCGAAGCCTGAGCGCCGTGGTCGGGGCCTCCGGGAGCGGCAAGTCCTCGTTGCTGCGGGCCGGTCTGCTGGGAGCCGTCGCTGCCGACCGTGGGCTGGCCGAGCGGTGGCGGACCATGTTGCTGACGCCCACCGAACACCCGCTGGAGGCGTTGGCCGCCGAGGTGGCGAAGGTGACCGGCCAGGATGCCCCAGAGATCCGCGAAGACCTGGCGGCGGACCCCGCCGCGCTCGACATCGCCGTACGGAGCGCTCTGGCGGGTGGCCCGCCGCAGGCCCGCGTGCTGCTGGTGGTGGATCAGTTCGAGGAGGTGTTCACCCTCTGCCCCGACCATACGGAACGCCGCCGGTTCATCGCGGCGCTGCTGGACGCCGCCCAGGGGCCCGAGCGCCGCGCCACTGTGCTGCTCGGGGTACGCGCCGACTTCCTCACCCACCTCCTGCAGTACCCGAACCTGGCCGCCGTGCTCGACGACGAGGCGTACCTGCTGGTGCGGCCGGTGAGCGCCACCGACCTGCGGGAGATCATCGTCCGGCCCGCCGCTCAGGTCGGCATGGGTGTCGAAGCCGACCTGGTCAGCACGGTGCTCGCCGATGCCGCCGACGAGCCGGGCGCGTTGCCCCTCGTCTCGCACGCGCTCCTCGAGACGTGGCAACGACGCAGCGGGGAGACCCTCACCCTGGCCGACTATCAGGCCAGCGGTGGCGTGCGCGGGGCTATCGCGCAGACCGCCGAGCGGGCCTACGGCGGCTTCGGGGCTGCCGAGCGACAGGCAGCTCGTCGGGTCTTCCTGCGGCTCACCGCGCTCGGCGACGGCACTGAGGACACTCGGCGGCCCATCGCGCGTACCGAGCTGGCCGGCATCGCCGACGAGGCTGTCACCGCCCGAGTTCTGGACCAGCTGGCCACCTCGCGTCTGGTGGTCATGGGCGACGGCACCGTGGAGGTGGCTCATGAGGCACTCATCCGGGCCTGGCCACGGCTACACCGATGGCTGACCGACGATCGCGCGAACCTGCTGGTCCACCGGCGGCTCACCGCCGCCGCGCACACCTGGGCGACGCTCGACCACGATGCCGGAGCCCTGTACCGGGGAACCCAACTCCTGGGCGCGCAGGCTCTGGCCGAGGAGCACCCGGAGGAACTCAACGAACTCGAAAGCTCCTTCCTGCGCGCCAGCTCCGCCCTCGCCGAATCCGAGCAGACCGTGGCCCGGCGTCAGGCCCGCCTGTTCAAGCGGTTCGTCGCAGGCATCTCCGCGCTACTCGTACTCGCGCTGCTCGGTGGTGGTATCGCGCTACGGCAACGGCAGGACGCCCGCCGCCAGCAGGTGGTCACGCTCTCCGGTGAGCTGTCGCTGCAAGCCCGATCCCTGCTCGGCACCGATCCCGATCTGGCCGGCCTGCTCGCCGTCGAGGCCGACCGCCTCACCTCGAACACCGAGACCCGGGGCAGCGTGCTCAGCGCGGCTGCCGCGTCCCGCCGCACCGCACTCAACGTCGGCGGGCCGTCCATCTACACCGTCGCGTTCAACCCGGACCATTCCCTGTTGGCCTCCGCAGCCGGTGACGGCACCATCGGTCTGTGGGACCCCGCGCGTGGCGAGCGGATCGCCACCCTGTCGGGCCACACCGGGCGCACCGCGGACCTGGCCTTCGCGGATGACGGAAGGCTGCTCGCCTCCGTTGGGGTCGACAGGTCCATCATCATCTGGGACGTGGCGACCCGCCGACCGAAGACCCGGCTGACGGAGAACAGCCTCGGGCCGGGCATGGCCTTCAGCCCCGACGGGACCAAACTCGCCGTCGGCCTCACCGGCGGTCCCGACACCGAGGCGCGTGCCGGCGACATCGCCCTCTACGACCTGCGCACCACGACGCGCACGTTGCTCCGTGAGCACCGCAGCCCGGTCAGATCGCTCACGTTCAGCCACGACGGCAGCATCCTGGTCTCCAGCGATGGAGTGGCGCAGCCGGCCGCCTGGCGGGTCGCGACCGGCGCCGTGTTCGCCAGAATGCCCGCCGACCATGTCTTCTCGGTCGTCTTCGGCCCCTCGGGATACGTCCTCGCGGGTTCCGCCGACGACCGCGGGGTGTACCTGTGGGATCTCGCCAGCGGCCAGCCGGTCAGCCTTCCGCCGCTACCGCTGGCCGGGCGCTACGCGTGGACCATCTCCGCGCCCACCGACAGCATCCTCGCCGTGGCCGACGAGAACGGCGCGGTCACCATCTGGGACGTACGACGTCGCGAGTCCCTACAGACCTTCCAGGACCGCGGCCGCACCGAGACGGTCTCCGTCGCGCTGAGCCGGGACGGGACGATGCTGGCGTCCGCCGGCTTCAACGGAACCATCGTGCTCCACAACCTCAAGGACGCCCCGTTCAGCGGCTTCGCGGCACAGGTCAAGGACATGAAGATCAGCCCGGACGGCACCCGGGTCGCCTCGGCGGGCAGCGACGGCACCGTCCGCCTCTGGGACACCGACGGTCGACAGGTGGCCGCCCTGGCCGGGCACGCCGACGAGGTGCAGGCGGTCGCGTTCAGCCCCGACGGGCTCCGGCTCGCCGCGGTGACCCGGAACAACATCATCACGATCTGGGACCTCCAACGGCAACGACACGCCACCCGGCCGATCGTGTCCAAGGGGATCGGCGCGTCCACGGACGTCGCGTTCGACCCTGGTGGCCGTCTCGTCGCCGCGGCCACGCTCGGTCCCTTCATCTGGGACGTCGGCGACATCGACAGTCCGACCGACATCACGGCCAGGTTCCCGGCGCAGATCGTCACGTCACTCGCCTTCACCCCGGACGGTCGCCGCCTCCTGGGCGCGAGCGTGGGCGGCTTCGTCAACACGTGGGACGTCCCCACCGGCAAGCTTCTCAGCCGGGTGAGAAGCCAGCAGGGCACCGTGCAGGACATCGCGGTGAGCCCCGACGGAGCCCTGTTCGCGACCGCCGGCGACAGCCGTACGGTCAAGCTCTGGAACGCCGCGACCGGCGGCGAACTGGCCGTTCTGCACGGCCACACCGCGCCCGTGCAGGTCCTCGCCTTCAGCCGCGACGGCCGCCGGATCGCCTCCGCCGGTGACGACCGGACCATCGTCGTCTGGGACACCGTTGCCCGGCAACGCGTCGCGACCCTCAGCGGCCATGGCGCGAGAGTTCGCGGGCTCGCCTTCACTGCCGCCGGCACTCTCATCTCCGGTGCCGAGGACGGCCGGATCATCCGCTGGTCGTTCGACCTCCACGCCGCCCGCGCCCAGATCTGCGCCACGGTCGGCCGTCAGCTCACCCGGCAGGAGTGGGCGACGCACATCCCCTCCGAGCGGTACGCCCCCTCCTGCGGCGCACCGGCGACGCGCTGACCGAGCTGCCCTGACGTCCGGAGGATTGTCCGACGTTGTTTGTCCGGTGCCGCCGCACTGTCGGACAACCTCGCCCCGAGCCAGCCTCACTCCAGGACACGAGCCGTGGGCGGGTGTCCGCCGAGACGTCCGACTGCCCGGGGGCCAGCCAGACGGGGGTTCGGGCACCGGACGACACTGCGATGAAGGAGAAAGTCGATGAACCGTTTGGCAGCACTGCTCACCCTGCTCATGACCGTGCTCGCGGGCACGCTCGTCGCCGCCAGCCCCGCCCACGCTCGCAGTCAGCCGGAGTGCGAGTCCTACGACGTGGTCAGCAACCAGGCGGGCTATCGGGTTGCGGCACCGGTCGGCAGGACCGGCGTTCTGCCGTGCTCGCTGGTCTGGGGCGACGCCGGGCCGGGCACGGTGGCCCTCCAGTGGGCCCTGAACGACTGCTACCTCGCACCCGCCGGCAAGGCGCGGCTCGAAGATGACGGAGCGTTCGGCCAATTGACCTTCAACGCGTTGAAGTTCGCCCAGAGCAAGGCGGGCATCAGCGCGGACGGCCAGTTCGGGCCGCAGTCACGCGCCGCCCTGAAGTTCCCCGCGTACACGGGCGGAACCTACGGGACCCCTACCTGCGCCCGCCTCGGCCGTCCGCTGCCGTAACCACCACCCTGGGGGGCCGTGCCGGCGGTGACAGCGCCACGCTGTCACCGCCGGCCCGCAGGTACGGGACCGGCACGGGCTGCGGCTCTAAGCCTCGGAGGCCCAGCTGAGCCACTCGGGATCGCGACTCCAGCCGTTGCGCTCGTAGAAGGAAACCGCCCGGGTGCTGGAGTGCACCGTCACGTGCCCCAACTCCAGGCGACGGGCCTCGTCCAGCACTGCCGACATCAGCAGCGCGCCGACCCGGCGGTCGCGCCGCTCGGGAACGACGTAGACGGACTGCACGTCACCGCCACGCCGGACGTACTTGTGCACTGTGGGCACCCGGTCGAGTACTGCCAGCCAGGCCATCCCGATCACCTCGCCGGCGGTCTCGGCCACGAACACCAGATGCTCGGGGTGGCTGCGCATCCAGTCGCCGAGCGTCGCGGCGAACTCGGTCAGGCTGTCGCCCTGGCCGCCACGCGCCTGGTTGTCCGACCGCCAGCGCAGACCAGCGAGGGCGGGCGCATCCGCGTCGGAGGCCCGGCGCACCGTGACATCACTGTCGATCACGTGATGATCATAGATCTACTTCCGGCCCGCGCCGGGTGCACCCGGCGCGGGCCTTGGACCTGGTGATGGCTACGCGGTCGGTCCGTCAGACGACGGTGCGGGACCACTGCTGGTTGGCCCCGGTGTTGCACGTGTACTGCTTGAGGACCACCCCGTCGGCGGTCGACAGGGCCGGTACGTCCACGCACTTGTTGCTGTGTCGTGCCCGGAGCTGGAAGTAGCTGCCGTTGGTGACCAGTTGGAACTGCTGGTTGG